>JBOGJK010000306.1:0-2778 GCA_050745345.1 Thermoanaerobaculia bacterium | reverse complement strand
GCCTCGCGCCTCTCCCGATCGATCAGGGCCCGCTCGACCCCCTCCCCGCGCGCGGCCGGCTCCGGCAGGGCGTCGATCGGCACGACCGGGGCGCGGCGGTCGCGGCGCCGGCGGTCCCGGCAGGCGTTGGCCGCGATGGCGAAGAGCCAGGAGGAAACCTCCGCCCTTCCGTCGTATTGATGGGCTCGCGTGATCACCTTGACGAAGACCTCCTGCGTGACTTCCTCGGCCAGGCCGCGGTCCGACAGCAGCCGGTCGGCAAACCGCAGCAACCCGGGGGCGTACCGCTCGAACAGCTCCGCGGCACCCTCCGTGTCGCCGCGGCGCACGCGGTCCAGCAACACGCGGTCGTCGGTCCGCCCGGGCGCCTGTCCGCTTCCGATCGGCACGCTCATCGGGGAGACGCCCGGCTGCGCAAGAGGTTACGCAGGCCGGCGGTGTCCTCAGGCATCCGAGCGGCCCCGTTCCACCGTATCATCCGCGGGGATCGCCCGAGGATCTCCCGCCGAGCGGCCGCCCGAAGGATCCGGCGTGAGCGCAAATCCCGCGGCCGGCCCGTCCCCGTGCGAAGGCGAGGGTCCAATGAGATCGTTCCGGGTCGCGCTGCTTCTTGCGGCCGGGCTGACCGGCTGCGCCGTGCGCATACCGCCGCCGCAGACGGCCGCCGGCGGCCCCTCCGACCCCGAGGCAGCGTGGGACAGGGTGCTCGAGCGCTTCGTGGACGAGCAGGGGCGCATCGACTTTGCCGGCGTCGCCCGGGAGCCCGCCGACCTGAACGCCTACCTGGCGTGGGTCGCGACGGTCAGCCCGGAGTCGTCGCCGGAAGCCTTTCCGAGCGCGGAGGCGAAGCTCGCCTACTACATCAACACCTACAACGCGCTCGCGGTCTACGGCGTGATCGGGTCCGGCTTCCCCCCGGACCTGAAGGCGGTCAAGGTCCGTTTCTTCTACGGCAACCGCTTCCAGATGGGGGGCAGGCCCATCTCCCTCTACGCGCTCGAAAACAAGGTCCTCCGGCCTCTCGGGGATCCGCGCATTCATGTCGCCTTGAACTGCATGGCCCGCGGCTGCCCGAGGCTGCCGCGCCAGGCCTTCCGCGCCGGGGAGCTGGACCGGCAGCTCGAACGGGAGGCCCTTCGCTTCTACAACGAGGAGCGCAACGTTCGCCCCGAGCCGGCGAAGAAGACCGTCTTTCTCTCGCAGATCCTGCAGTTCTATACGGAGGACTTCCTCGCGAAGGCACCGTCGCTCACGGCCTACGTCAACGGCTGGCGGGAGGAGAAGATCCCCGCGCAATGGAAGGTCGACTTCATCCCGTACGACTGGGCGTTGAACTCCCAGTGACGGGAGGCGGGCTCGCCGGGGGCCTTCGCATCTTCCTGCGCTGCGCGATCGCGGCGGTCCTCGCGGCGGCCGCCGCGGGCAAGCTCTCCGATCTCGAGGGGTTCGCGCAGGTTCTGCGGACCTACGAGGCGCTCCCGGAGCGGGCGCTCCGGCCGGCCGCGGTGGCGGTGCCCGCCGCGGAGGGGCTTCTCGCCCTCTGGCTCGTCTCCGGGCGGCGGCTCACCGGCGCGGCCCTGGCCTCGGCCGTGGTGCACCTTTTCTACGGCGCCTGGTCGGCCGTCTCACTGGCGAGGGGGCTCGACCTGCCCAACTGCGGCTGCTTCGGAGTCTTTCTCGCTCGGCCACTGACCTGGCGGACGGTCGTCGAGGACGGCTTGATGGCCGCGCTCTCGCTTCTCCTTCTCGCGCTCGCGCGGCGTTCCACGTGATCACGGCGTTCTGGGCTGCCGCGCTGCTGGCGGCCGTGCCGCCGGGGCTCGAGTTCGAGGCGTGGTTCACGCAGCGGGGCGTTTCGGTCGAGATCGCGCGCCGGCCGGGGCCGATCCCCTGGGTACGGGGCACCGGCGAGCTGCCGGTCCCGGCCGAGAAGGTCGAAGCGGTGATCTCGGACTTCGCAGGCTACCGAAAGCTCATGGCGCCGGCGGTCGAGAAGGCCGTCGTGATCGAGGCGGGGGAGCGGACCGCCCGCCTCCACATGGTCTGGGACTACCCCTTCCCCCTGCGCGACCGGGACGCCGTCGTCCGCTACCGGGGCGAGAGGCTCGAAGAAGGCGGATTCCGTCTGATCTGGCGGGACGAGGCGCGCCCCGGAGACCCGTCCGGCGGCGTGCGCATCGAGAAAGTGGCGGGGGAGACGCGGGTCGACCCGCTCGGGCCCGGCCGCTGTCGCGTCACCTACACGTACCTGGGAGATCTCGGAGGTTCCTTCCCGCGCTCGGTGGAAGAGAAGGCATGGCGCCACGAGCCGCTCGGCTACTTCTATGCGCTGCGCCGGGCGCTCGGCCTACCGCAGCCGTCCCGGTGAGACGCTCGCCCGGGGGCGCGGTCCCGATCCGCTATAGTCCCGGCGGATGGACTCTCTCGCCTTCAAGATCGTCGACTTCGCGATCCAGCTCGCCGTCATCCTCTTCGCCATCTCCTTTCACGAGTCGGCGCACGCCTGGTCCGCCCTGAAGTTCGGCGACACGACGGCCCGGGACCTCGGCCGCATCAGTTTGAATCCGATCCGTCACATCGACCCCTTCGGAAGCGTGCTCCTCCCGCTGATGATGTATTTCTTTTCGGGAGGACGGATCATCTTTGGCGCCGCCAAGCCTACGCCGGTGGACCTGCGCAACACGAAAAACCCCCGCCTGGCCAACCTCGCGGTCTCGGCCGCCGGTCCTCTTTCCAACCTCCTGCTCGCCGCGGTGGGGGTCGGGCTGCTCGTT
This sequence comes from Thermoanaerobaculia bacterium, assembly GCA_050745345.1. GTDB lineage: Bacteria > Acidobacteriota > Thermoanaerobaculia > UBA5066 > Gp7-AA6 > DATBFU01. Next base: position 4 of record JBOGJK010000306.1, on the reverse strand, counting down.
CTCC
>JBOGJK010000305.1:0-3572 GCA_050745345.1 Thermoanaerobaculia bacterium | reverse complement strand
GGTCTGGGGGGCGCGAGAGGGGCTGCCGCAGAACTCCATCCACGCCATGATCCAGACGCGCAGCGGATACCTCTGGTTGGGCACCCAGGAGGGGCTCGTCCGCTTCGACGGCGTCCAGTTCTCGGTGTTCGACCGCTCGAACACCCCCTGGATGCGGAGCAATCACGTCCAGGCGCTGCTCGAGGACCGAGACGGAGGCCTCTGGGTCGGAACCAACGGCGGCGGTGTGGTCCGCTGGAAAGAGAAGGGCGGGACCGTTCTTGCCGCGACGGCCCGCGAAGGGCTCCCCGCCGACCATGTGAACTGCCTCTTCGAAGACTCCAACGGCGCCGTCTGGATCGGCACGACGGCCGGCCTCTCGCGCTACGAGGCGGGCAGGCTCACCTCCGACGCGATCCCCGCCGACCTGCGGAGCAAAGACATCCGCGCGCTCGGTGAAGGCCGCCATGGCGGACTCTGGGTCGGGACCTCCGACGGCGACCTCGCCCGGTGGTCGGGCGGCCGATGGACTTCGGAGAGGATCGCGGGGCTCGGCCGCAGCCCGATCCGCGCGCTCGCCAAGGACCGGGAGGGGAATCTCTGGATCGGGACCGAGGGAGGGGGCCTCGCCAGCTGGAAGGACGGCGCGGTGGCTCTCTATTCCGTCTCGCGCGGAATCTCGGGCAGCAAGATCCTCTCCGTGCTCGAGGATCGCGAGGGAAGCCTCTGGATCGGAACCGACGGCGCCGGCGTCTCGCGCTTCTCCGGCGGGAAGTGGTCCTCGTACTCGACGGCGCAAGGGCTGTCCAACGGCTTCGTCGCCTCGCTCTGCGAGGACCAGGAGGGAAGCCTCTGGATCGGCACGCACGGGGGGGGCCTGAACCGCCTTTCCGACGGCAGCTTCACGCGTTACGCCTCACCGGAAGGCCTCACCTACGACGACATCTCGACTTTCCTCGAGGCGCGCGACGGTTCCCTCTGGATCGGCACGTGGGGAGGCGGTGTCAATCGCCTCAAGGACGGAGGGGTCACCGCCTATTCCTCGAAGGACGGGCTTTCCTACGACGAGGTCTCCTCGCTCGCGGAAGACCGCGACGGAACCATCTGGATCGGCACCTGGGGCGGAGGCTTGAACCGCCTCTCCGGGGGCCGCCTCGGCCGCGCCGGGCCGGGCGACGGCCTGGAAAGGGAGAAGGTGACGTGTCTGACGACCGACCGCTCCGGTGCCCTCTGGGTCGGCACGCTCGGCGCCGGGTCGAGGCGTCTGGAGCGCGGACGGTGGACGGCGTTCACGACGAAGCAGGGGCTCCCCAGCGACGACGTGCGGGCGATCGTGGAGGCTCCCGATGGGAGCTTCTGGATCGGCACGGACGGCGGTCTCGCCCACTACTCCGGCGGCGCCTTCCGCCGCTACGGTGTCGCCGAAGGGCTCTCCAGCGACGCCATCTACTCGCTCCGGTTCGACCGGGACGGCGTCCTCTGGGTCTCCACGCTGGGCGGCGGCCTTCATCGCTTCCAGGACGGCCGCTTCACGGCCTTCACGACGCGGCAGGGTCTCTTCGACAGCGTCATCTTCCAGATCCTGGACGACGACTCGGGACACCTCTGGATGAGCTCCAACCGCGGCGTGTACCGCGTCTCAATCGGCGAGCTCGACGCGGTGGCGCAGGGCAAGCTTCGCGCGATCCCGTGGCGGCTCTTCGGCACCGCCGACGGGATGGAGTCGAGCGAATGCAATGGCGGCAACCAGCCGGCGGGGGTCCGGACCCGCGACGGCAGGCTCTGGTTCGCGACGTTGAAGGGCGCCGTCGTCGTCGACCCCGATCGGCTCTCGACCAACACGGTGCCGCCTCCCGTGCAGATCGAGGAAGTCATCGTGGACAAGCGGCGGCTCGACCCCGGAGGCGAGGCCCGGATCCCTCCCGGCTCGCGCGCGCTCGAGTTCCACTACGCCGGCCTCTCCTTCCTCGCGCCGCAGAAGGTCCGCTTCCGCTATCGCCTCGAGGGTTTCGACAAGGAGTGGGTGGACGCGGGCACCCGGCGCGCCGCCTACTATACGAACACGCCGCCCGGCCGCTACCGCTTCCACGTGATCGCGTGCAACAACGACGGCGTCTGGAACGAGCGGGGAGCAGCCTTCGCGTTCACCCTGGCGCCCCACATCTACCAGACGCGGTGGTTCTTCTCGCTCTGCGCCGGTACGCTCCTCTTCCTTGCGACCTGGCTCTACCGGGTGCGCATCCAGAACCTGACGCATCGCAAGGCGGAGCTGGTCCGGCTGGTGGGCGAGCGCACGGGGCAGCTCGAAGACGCCAACTCGCGCCTCGAGCAGGCCAACCGGGCCCTGCGCCGCCTCTCCTCGCTGGACGGGCTGACGGGAATCGCGAATCGCCGGCAGTTCGACGAGGTGCTGGACCTCGAGTGGCGGCGCGCCTATCGCGCGCAAACGCCGCTGTCCCTGCTGATGATCGACATCGATCACTTCAAAGCGTTCAACGACGCCCACGGGCACCAGCGGGGAGACGACTACCTGAGGGCCGTGGCCGCCGCGCTGCGCGACGGGCTCAACCGCCCCGGGGACCTGGTGGCCCGCTACGGCGGGGAGGAGTTCGTCGTGATCCTGCCCGCGACCGACGAGGCGGGCGCGATGGCCTGCTCCGAGCGGATGCGGGCGAGTGTCGTCTCGATCGAGATCCCGCACGACCGGCCGGGAGCGCCCCTGCGCGCAACCGTCTCGATCGGGGTCGCCACGGCCTACCCGCGCGAGGGCTCCTCCTCCGCCACGTTGATCGCGGCGGCCGATGAAGCGCTCTACCGCGCCAAGTCCGAGGGCCGAAACCGCGTCCGGATCGCCCAGACCGTGGCGGTCTGACAACCGCTGGGCCCGAAAAGTGGGAATGCGGCGCTGCGGCAGAGCGCCGCCGCTCTGCACTCCGGCTACTTGCCAGTCCCTTTCGTCAGCCTCGTCGCCCGGAGGGTCATCAACCGCTTCAGCTCTCGGCCGGTCTCCCCCTGATACAGGGTCTGCGTAAAGGAAGTCGGCGTGATGTCCGAGACGACCTCCTGAACGTGAACTTCTTTCCCTCTCGTTCGAATTCATCGCCGAGGACCAGCCGGTCACCTTCCCACCGGGCGAGATTCGACATGACGATGCAGCCTCCGGGATTCGTGTTGGACGCACCACAACGCTTGGTACCCTTGCGCCTTCTCATCCCACCACGTGACGCTCAGGCCGACGACCTCTCCGATCGAGGTCTTCGAACGGTACTCCTCGACCAGAGACAGCCCTCCGGGGCCGGCTCGCCAGACTTCCTGTCCCTGACCCACGCCGCCGTTGGGCATCATCTCGCTCGGCTCGTACTCCTCGCGGATCGACCACGTCCCGGACAATGCGTTCACCAGCTTCTGCATCTGGCGCCCGGGCTGGGGTCCCGATTTCTTCTCTGTCTGCTGCGCCGATGCGGCGGCTGCGGACATGCCGACAAAGAGAAGCGAGCGCAAAAGGGCCGATTTCATACCACCTCCTGCGCAAGAGATTCCAGACGAGCCGGCCGGTCCTCGTCAGGTCTCCGGCCGTTGCGAAACCCCGCTAG
>JBOGJK010000304.1:0-3035 GCA_050745345.1 Thermoanaerobaculia bacterium | reverse complement strand
TACCTCGACTCCGCGAGCGGCATCAGCTGCATGGTCTCGTCGTGGCGGCGCGTGGACGACAACATGATCCCGGCGCGCGGGAAGATCTCCGGCGCCTACGTCAACTCCGCCTTCGCCAAGACCGACGCGCAGCGGGCCGGCTTCGACGACGCCCTCGTGCTCGGACAGGACGGCCACCTGTCCGAGGCGTCGGTCGCCAACGTCTTTCTCGTCAAGGACGGAACCGCCGTCACGCCCCCGACCACCGACAACGTGCTGGAGGGCATCACGCGGCGCACGCTGCTCGAGCTGCTGCGCCAGGAGCTGCGCCTGCCCGTCGTCGAGCGGCCGGTGGACCGCACCGAGATCTACCTCGCCGACGAGATCTTTCTCTGCGGGACCGGCGTCCAGATCGCCGCGGTCACGCGCGTCGATCACCGGCCGGTCGGCTCCGGGAAGATGGGCCCCGTGGTGGGAGACCTGCGCAAGCTCTACTTCGACGTCGTGCGGGGCCGCCGGAAGGAGTACCGCCACTGGTGCGCGCCCGTCTACTCCGGAGAGCGCGACTTCTCCCGCCCGGAGCCCGCCGAGCGGGAGCGAACCGGGAAGGACGCAACGACGCTGCGGCTCGCCCGGTAGGCGCAGCGGCCCGCCGCGCCGGCGTACAAAAGAAGAAGCGGCCCGCGCGGAATCGACGTATGCTCGCGGCGCGCAGAGGCGGGACATCTTCGCGCCCGACATGGCGGACAAACGGAAGTATCCCCGGGTCAAGCGGCGGCTCGTGATCGAGTTCCGCCTGGCGGGAGCCCCCTACTACGGCTTCACCTACAACCTCTCCCCCATGGGCCTCTTCGTCCGCGCCATCCGCATCCCCACACTGGGCACCGCCATCGGGGCGGAGCTGCACCTGCCCGACGGCAAGCGGATCCCGCTGCAGGGCCGGGTGGTCCGCTCCTACCGGGCGCCCACGGCCCTGGCGCGCCTGGTGCCGAGCGGCTTTGGAATGGCCCTCTCCTCGAGCCCCGAGCAGTACTACCAGTTCCTCGCGACGCTGTAGGGGGTAAACGCCGAATCGCCGCGTCTCGCGGCAGGCAAACGCCGCAACGCAACGCGGACCCTACTTCTTCGGCGGCGGCGGCTCCTCGTAATCCGGGACATGGTTGACGATCGGCGGGACGGTGCGCAGGTAGACGAAGACGCAACGCAGGTCCTCGTCGGTCATCTTTGAGTAGTTTGCCCAGGGCATCGGCGGCTGGATCGGCCGGGAGGTGCCGAAGTGCTTGCCGGTCCGCATCGCCTTGACAAACATCTCCTCCGTCCAGATCCCGAACCCGGTGTTCTGCTCCGGGGTCAGGTTGGAAGCGTACGTGACGCCCCAGGGTCCGGCGAAGGCGGTGTTGGTCGCCGCCCCGGACCAGATCCAGGGACCGGACGTGGCGGGAGGAGGCGGCATCTTCATCGCTTCGGGATGCCCCGAGAGCCTGCGCGTCATGTCCGGCTCCGGCAGGCCGCTTTCTCCCATCTTCCAGGGGGTGTGACAGTCGTCGCACCCCTGGATCGTCACCAGGTACTTCCCGCGCCCGAGCCGCGCGCCGGCCTCGGGCTTCGCGGGGTTGGCGTTCGCATCTGCCCCCGAAAGCCGGGCGACCGCAGATCGCAGGAAGATCGCCGCGAGCGCAGCTGCGGCGACGGAAATCGCTCGACGCATCGGATACCTCCTCGAGATCTCGCAACGGGATCATTAAGGCGGGAGCCTCGCCGCGGGAACGCTCCGCGGTTCCCGTAGAATCCGCCTCGCGCCGCCGACCGCGCGGCGCGACGAAGGAGAAGAATGTCGACCGTCCGCCCTTTCCGCGCCCTGCGGCCCCCGCCGCAGACCGCCGCCGCGATCTCTGCGGTGCCCTACGACGTGGTCTCCACCTCGGAGGCGCGGGCGCTCGCCGCCGGCAATCCACTCTCGTTTCTGCATGTCTCCCGCCCCGAGATCGGCCTGCCGGACGGGACCGACCCCTATTCGGACCCGGTCTACGAGCGCGCCGCAGGCAATTTCCAGCGGCTCAAGCGCGCCGCGCCCCTCTCGGCGGAAGCCGCGCCGGCCCTCTACGTCTACCGCCTCCAGATGGGGGACCACCAGCAGACGGGGGTGGCCGGCTGCGTCTCGGTCGACGAGTACGATGCCGGTGCCGTCCGAAAGCACGAGCGCACCCGCCGCGACAAGGAAGACGACCGCACCCGCCATATGCTGCGCCTGCGCGCCCAGACCGGGCCGGTGTTGCTGACCTACCGCGGCCGCGCCGAAATCGACTCGACCGTTGCGCAGATCCAGCGGGAGCCGCCCCTCTACGACTTCACGGCCGCAGACGGTGTCTCGCACACGCTCTGGCGCGCCCTGCCGGCGGCCGCCACGAGCCTCTCGGAGGCCTTCGGGGCGGTGCCGCTTCTCTACATCGCCGACGGGCACCACCGCGCGGCCAGCGCCTCCCGGGCGCGACACGAGCTGCGGGCGGCCAATCCCAGCCACACGGGCCGGGAGGCCTACAACTTCTTCCTGGCGGTCGTCTTCCCGGCGGGCCAGCTCCGGATCCTCCCCTACAACCGGGTCGTCCGAGACCTCGCCGGCCGGACTCCCGAGGCCTTCCTCGCCGAGCTCGCGAGGTTCTGCCCCGCGCGCGAGGGTGCGCCGGCTTGCCCCGCCCGCAAGGGGGAAGTGAGCGTCTACCTGTCCGGGCGGTGGCACAGGCTCGAGCTGCCGAAGCCTGCCGGCGCCGGCGCGATCGTGTCGCTCGACGCGGACCTGCTCCAGAGGCACGTGCTCGAGCCGCTGCTCGGGATCAAGGACGTCCGCACCGACAAGCGCATCGACTTCGTGGGCGGCATCCGCGGCACCGGAGAGCTCGAGAAGCTCGTCGACTCGGGAGCGGCCGCAGTGGCCTTCTCGATGTACCCGGTCTCGCTCGAGGAGCTGATGGCCGTCTCCGACACCGGCCAGATCATGCCCCCCAAGTCCACCTGGTTCGAGCCGAAGCTGAGAGACGGGCTCCTGATCCACGAGATCT
>JBOGJK010000303.1:0-2320 GCA_050745345.1 Thermoanaerobaculia bacterium | reverse complement strand
GCGCCACCACACCGCCGTTGCCCAGCAGCTCCCGCAGCCGGAAGGTCTCCTCGTGCGAGGAGTTCAGGTCGTCGATCGGGAGGCGGCGCATGGGGAGCGGGAGTCTATAGCCGGGAGACGGGAGACGGGAGACGGCGCACGCGGAGGCACCGTCTACCGTTTACCGTCTACCGTCTCCCGTCCGACGTCTACCGTCCCACGTACTTGAGGTACAGCCCCTTCGCTCTGGCGGGATCCTCGGTGCCGCGCACGACGCAGCGGCCGTCGGAGAAAAGGGTCAGGTGCACGCCCTCGATCTCCACCGAGAGCAGCTGCGGCGACCGGCGCACGGGCCCGACCCGGGAGAGGCGCCGCTCCAGAGCGTCGAAGTCGGGGCGCTCCCGGCCCGCCGGAGCCACCTGAACCGAGCGGCGGCCGCAGAGCTTCACGACCTCGGCCGACCCTTCTCCCTCGAGAGCCGGGAAGCGCGCGCCCGCGCAGACGGGGCAGCCAGCCGAGGGGCGCGCGTCTTCGAGGAGGCGCTGGCTCGAGAGCGCGTCTTTCCAGACCTCGAGCCTGAGGAGACCGCGGCTGACCGGGGCGCCAACCGCCAGCCGCAGGGCTTCCGTCATCGCCGCGGCGGCCACGAGAACCGGAAGCGTCGGCACGATCCCGGCGGTATCGCAGGTCGGGCCCTCGCCGGCCGGCGGCAGCGACTCGAGATAGCACCGGAGGCAGGGGGTCTCCCCCGGGACCGACACGGCAATGAGCCCCTCCGAGCCCACGCAGGCCGCGTAGATGGAGGGGAGCTTCAGAGCCCGGGCGGCGTCGGAGACCAGCAGCCTCGTCTCGAAGTTGTCCGAGGCATCCAGGACGAGGTCGTGGCCGGCAAGAAGCTCGCGCGCGTTCGAATGGTCGAGGTCGGCCACGACACCCGCGACCGCGATCCCGGGCGCGATCTGCGAAAGGCGCCGCGCCGCGGCCTCGGCCTTCGGGGTGACCTGCGCCGCGTCCTGCGCATCGAAGAGGAACTGTCGCGCCAGGTTCGACTCCTCGACCACGTCCCGGTCGACGAGCGTCAGGCGGCCGAAGCCCGCGCGCGCGGCCGACTCGGCCGCCGCGGCCCCCACGGCCCCCACCCCGACCAACGCGATCGAGAAGGCCCCGATGCGCCTCTGCCCCTCTTGCCCGATCCCCGGGAAGAGAAGGGATCGGGAGTACCTTTCGTCCGGGGTCACCCTCTCCCCCCGGGAGAGGGTCGGGGTGAGGGCATCGTTCACGCCACGATCTTTCACCCGCTCCCCTCCAGCAGCGCCCTCGCGTGCTTCAAGGCCGTCTCCGGCACCTTCTCGCCTGCGAGCATCCTCGCCAGCTCTTCCACGCGCTGCCTGCCTTCCAGCAGGCGCACCGTCGCGACCGTCCTTCCCTTCTGCTCCCTCTTCTCCGCGAGGAAGTGCCGCTGCGCGAGCGCGGCGATCTGCGGCACGTGGGTCACGCAGAGGACCTGGTCTCCCCGCGCGAGCTCCCGCAGCTTCCGGCCCACCACCTCCGCCGTGCGCCCTCCGATCCCGGCGTCCACCTCGTCGAAAACAAAAGTGCGCCTTCGCGGCTTCCGGGCGGTCGAGACGCAGCGCAGCGCCAGCTGCAGGCGCGACAGCTCTCCGCCGGAAGCGATCTTCTCGAAAGGCTTCTCGGGCTCGCCCGGGTTCGGAGCGAAGAGGAAGGTCGCCGTCTCGAGCCCCGATGCGCTCGGAGCGTCTTGCGATCTCTCCCCGAGCGCGACGCGGAAGCGGGCCTTCTCCATGGCGAGGGCTTGCAGCTCCTTCTCGACCGCCGAGGAGAAGCGGGCGCTCGAAGCGCGGCGTCTGGCCGAGAGGCGCGCCGCGGCTTCCCGGTAGAGCGCCCGGGCCTTCTCGGCCTCCTTCCGGCGAGCTTCGAGCCCGTCCTCGAGGCTCGACAGCTCCGACCGTTCGGCCTTGAGCTTCGCGAGTAGCGCCAGGAGCTCTCCCCCCGCGACGCCATGCTTGCGCTTCAAGCGGGAGAGCTTTTCCAGCCGTGTCTCGATCGACGTCAGGCGGTCCGGGTCGGCCTCGATCCCGTCGGCGGCGTCGCGCGCGGCCGCCGCGAGGTCGGCAACGCGGCGCTTCAGATCCTCCGCTTCCTGCAGATGGGCCCGCTCCCGCGGATCGATCGCAGCCAGCTCGGCGAACGCCCGCGCCGCCTCGCCCAGGCGGTCCGCCGCGGAGCCCTCCGCCTCGGAGAGCGCGCCGAGGGCCGTCTCCCCCGCGGTGCGGATCCGGTCGGCGTGCCGGAGCCGCTCCCGCTCCACGGCCAGGTCTTC
>JBOGJK010000302.1:0-10754 GCA_050745345.1 Thermoanaerobaculia bacterium | reverse complement strand
GCTCCTGGTCCGGACCGACACGCTGCGCCGGCTCCAGCCCCAGGACATCATTGTCGGATACCGGCCGCCCGACCTGTCCGGCGGCTTGTCCGGCAAGCGGCAGGGGATCACGCCCGAGCAACGGAAGCAGGTCGGCGACTTCGTGGTCTGGGACTCGAAGACGGACAAGCCCGTGCCGGTCACGCGCGACGAGATCGGACCGTTCTTCCAGAAGAAGGGCATCGACCCTGCACTCTCCGGCGCGTTCACGCTCCGTGGTGTCGACGGCAAGCCCATCGAGGTCATGCCGCTCTTCGAAATGTACCGGATTCATCTCTCCGACTACGACCTCGACAGCGTGGCCGAGATGACCTCGGCGCCAAAGGAGCTGATCCGGCGGCTCGCCGACGACATCGCGACGATCCAGCCCGTGGCGATCCACATCGGCGAGGGGTTGAACCACTGGTTCCACGCGACCGAGATCAACCGGGCCTGCTACCTGCCGCTGCTGCTCACGGGCAACATCGGCCGGCCCGGCGCCGGCTGCCACACCTGGGCCGGCAACTACAAGGCGGCGCTCTTCCAGGGCTCCGCCGAGTCGGGGCCCGGCTTCAAGGGCTGGGTCTCCGAGGACCCGTACCACCTGAACCTCGATCCCGGCGCGGACGGAAAGGACATCCACGCCCACGCCTACACGTACGACGAGGAGGTCGGCTACTGGAACTACTCGGACCGGCCGCTCGTCGTCGACACGCCCAAGTACGGCCGCAAGTGCTTCACCGGGAAGACGCACATGCCCACACCGACGAAAGCGATCTGGTTCACCAACGTGAACCTGATCAACAACGCCAAGTGGGCCTACCAGATGATCAAGAACGTCGATCCTCTCGTGGAGATGATCGTCGCGACCGACATCGAGTTGAACGGCACGGTCGAGTACTCCGACATCGCGCTGGCCGCCTCGAGCTGGGTCGAGACGGAGACGTACGAAATCACCGGCTCCTGCTCCAATCCGTTCCTCCAGGTCTGGAAGGGGGGGATGCGCCCGGTCTACGACACGCTCGACGACGCGAAGATCGTGGCCGGCGTCACGAAGCGGCTCGGCGAGCTGATCGGCGACCGGCGCCTGACCGACCTCTGGGAGTTCGTCCACGAAGGGAAGACCGAGGTCTACATCCAGCGGTTGCTCGACGCCTCCTCGACCACGCGCGGCTACAAGGTCAGCGACATCGTGGCGGGCAAGTACGGCGAGCCGGGCGTCGCGCTCTTCCTCTTCCGCACGTATCCGCGCGTCCCCTTCTACGAGCAGATGGTGGACGGCGAGCCCTTCTACACGCCGACCGGCCGGCTCCAGGCGTACAACGACGAGCCGGAAGTGATCGAGTACGGCGAGAACTTCATCGTCCACCGGGAGGGGCCGGAGGCGACGCCGTATCTGCCAAACGTCATCGTCTCGTCGAACCCGTATGTCCGCCCCGAGGACTATGGCATCCCGCCCGGGCACATGGGCGCCGGCGAGCGGCAGGTGCGAAACGTCCGGCTGCCCTGGGCGGAGGTCAAGAAGACGAAGAACCCGCTCTGGGAGAAGGGCTACCAGTTCTTCTGCCTGACGCCGAAGACGCGGCATTCGACACACTCGTCGTGGGCGACGACCGACTGGCTGTTCATCTGGAACAACCAGTTCGGCGACCCGTACCGGGCCGACCGGCGGACCCCGGGCGTGGGGGAGCACACGCTGCACATCCACCCGCAGGCGGCGCGCGACCTCGGCATCGCCGACGGCGACTACGTCTACGTCGACGCCAATCCGGCCGACCGGCCGTACGAGAACTGGAAACCGAACGATCCCTTCTACAAGGTGTCGCGGCTGATGCTGCGCGTCAAATACAACCCGGCCTACCCGTACTCGATCGTCATGATGAAGCACGCGCCGTGGATGGCGACGGAGAAGACCGTCCGGGCCCACGAGACGCGCCCCGACGGGCGGGCGCAGTCGGAAGGGACCAACTACCAGTCGTCGTTCCGGTACGGTTCGCAGCAGTCGATCACGCGCGCCTGGGCGATGCCGATGCACCAGCTCGACTCCCTCTTCCACAAGCTGAAGGCGAAGCAGGGATTTCTCTTCGGCTTCGAGGCGGACAACCACGGAATCAACACGGTGCCCAAGGAGACCCTCGTGAAGATCACGAAGGCCGAGGACGGTGGCCTGGGCGGCAAGGGCGTCTGGAAGCCGGCGACGACGGGCACGTCGCCCGGCGCGGAGAGCGATTCGATGAAGCGCTACCTTGCCGGCGAGCTGACATCGGTCAGGAAGGGGTGACGCGATGCCGCACGACGATCCGGACCGGGAAGACCCGCAGGAGCTCGTCGGCGTCCTCGTGCCCGAGGGGGACGAAGGCGAGATGGCCCGCACGTTCATCGAGGAGTTCGTCCGGATGGGGGCGAGCGACGAGGATCTCTGGCGGATGTTCCGCTCCCCGTTCTACGCGGGGATGAACGGGATCCTGCGCCGGCGCGGCGAGCCGTACGTGACCACCGTGATCGAAGAGGTCCGGGCGCAGTGGGGCTACTGGAGGGCCGGCCGATGAACCCGAAAGTCTTCAACTGGCAACTCGGCCGCGAGATGGAGTACCCGTACGCGGAGAGCCATCCCGAGCGGCAGTTCGCGTTCGTGTTCAACATCAACCGGTGCATCGCGTGCCAGACCTGCACGATGGCGTGCAAGTCGACCTGGACCTTCTCGAAGGGCCAGGAGTCCATGTGGTGGAACAACGTCGAGACCAAGCCCTACGGCGGCTACCCGCAGAACTGGGACGTCAAGCTGCTCGCGATGCTCGACGAGGCGAACCCCGACGGCCAGACCTGGAACGCTGCTGCCAAGGAGAAGGGCCCCTACGGCGTCTTCGAAGGCAAGACGATCTTCGAGGCCGCCGCGACCGCGCCGTCCCAGCCGGGCCAGCGAGCGCTCGGTTACCTCCCGTCGGAGGACGAGTGGCGGTTCCCCAACATCGGCGAGGATGTCTCGACGGGCTACGAGGGCGCGGGCCTCGGGATGTCGAAGACGGGCGTCCAGCTTCCGGAGCACGGGACCTGGTTCTTCTACCTCGCGCGCCTCTGCAACCACTGCACCTATCCGGCCTGCCTCGCGGCCTGCCCGCGCAACGCCATCTACAAGCGCCCCGAGGACGGCGTCGTGCTGATCGACCAGGAGCGCTGCCGCGGCTACCGCAAGTGCATGGAGGCGTGCCCCTACAAAAAGACGATGTTCCGCGCGACGACGCGCGTGACGGAAAAGTGCATCGCCTGCTTCCCCCGCCTGGAGGGCAAGGACCCCCTGTCCCACGGCAAACCGATGGAGACGCGGTGCATGACCTCCTGCGTCGGGAAAATCCGCATGCAGGGGCTCGTCCCGATCGACCGGAAGACCGGGCTCTGGAAGGACGACCCATCGCACCCGCTCGTCTTCCTCGTCAAGAAGGAGAAGGTGGCCCTGCCGCTCTACCCGCAGTTCGGCACGCAGGCCAACGGTTACTACATTCCGCCGCGCTGGGTTCCGCGCCCGTACCTGCGGCAGATGTTCGGCCCGGGCGTGGACGCCGCGCTCGAGCGGTACCAGGCGCCGTCGCGGGAGCTGCTCGCCCTCCTGCAGCTCTTCCGCGCCACGCAGTTGATCCTCGACCGGTTCGAGGTGATCCCGGGCAAGAAGGTCTTCGAAACGACGATCAACGGCAAGAAGTGGGAGATGTTCAACGACACGGTCATCGGTTTCGACATGACGGGCGAAGAAGTGGTCCGCACGACGGTCGAGGAGCCGTTCCACGTCCGCCCGGAAACCCATCCCAACAGCATCTAGCGCCATGACACAACTTGAAGCCGCGGACCGGCCCTCGACGCTTCCCGAATCACGGAGCGTGCGCCTCGCCTGGCTCTCGTGCGTCCTCTGCGACCCCGAGCTCGCCCCCCAGAGGCCCTTCGAGACGGCGGGCGACAGCGCGCTCGAGGCCCTCGAGCGGGAGCGCGCAGCCGCGCCGCGCGACGGGCTCGCCGCCGACTACCGGAGGATCTTCGGCCACACGCCGGGCGGGCCCTGCCCGCTCTACGAGCTGTCGTGGCTTGCCGCCGGAGACTTCGCAGCTGAGCAGGAGCTGTCCGACATCGGCGCCTTCTACCGTGCTTTCTCCCTGCGCCTGTCCGCGTCGGCGCGGGAGCGGCTCGACCACGCGGCGCTGGAACTGGAGTTCCTCGCCTACGCGGCGCACCTGGAGGCGACGGCCGCGGCGGAGGGGGAACCGGAGAGAGGCGCCGTGACGATAGACGCGCAGCGCTCCTTCCTGCGCGACCACTTTGGCCGCTGGGCGCCGCCCTTCTTCGAGCGGATGGAAGAGCGCGCGCCGGCCGGGTTCTACCGGAGCGCCGCGCGCTGGGCGCGCGAGGAGCTGCCGCGGATCTTCGCCGAGCTCGACGTTGTGCCGGCGGTCCACGTCGGGGAGCCCGCCGCGCGCGCCGCCCGCGAGTCGGAAGAACCGGAGGAGGTCGCCACACCATGAAGCGATCCGCTCGATTCGGATGGATCCTGCTGCCGCCGCTCGCGGCTGGGGCCCTCTACGCGCAGACGCCGGGCAGCCCGGCGCCCGCGCCCGAGCGCGGAAAAGCGGTTTTCCAGACGCACTGCGCCGTCTGCCACGGCGCGACCGGCGTGGGGGACGGGCCGGCCGCGTACCTGCTCTCCCCCCGGGCGCGCGACTTGACGCGCGGCTCCTTCAAGGTCCGGTCGACGGCGACCGGGTCTCTGCCGACCGACGGCGATCTCTTCCGCACGGTCACCCGCGGCATGCCGGGCACGGCGATGCCCTTGTGGGAACACCTGCCGGAGGCGGACCGCCGGGCGCTCGTCGACTACGTGAAGACCCTCTCGCCCCGGTTCCAGTCGGAGGAGCCTGCCGAGGTCCTGCCGGTTCCGGAGCCGCCGGGAGATCTCGACCGGCTCGTGCCGGCGGGCAGGCTGGCCTACGAGAAGTACCGCTGCGGCGAATGCCACGGCGCGACGGGCCGCGGCGACGGACCCTCCTCGGCGACGCTCAAGGACGACACCGGTTTCCCGATCCGGCCGTACGACTTCACGCGGCCCGGGCGCTACAAAGGGGGCGACGCGCCGAAGGACGTCTACCGCACCTTCACGACTGGTTTCGACGGGACGCCGATGCCCTCCTACGCGGGTGCGATCCCGGAGGAGGACCGCTGGGCGATCGTCGCCTACGTGCGGAGCCTCTCGACGCCGGAGTCGCCGGCGTTGGCCTTGGCTCCGGGAGGCGTGATCCCGGCCGAGCGGATGTCCGCGATTCCGACCGAGCCCGACGCCCCGGCCTGGGAGAAGGCGGGCGAGCTCGAGATTCCGATGCGTCAACTCTGGGGGCGCGAGAACGTGGTCGGCCGCGTGCGCGTCGCCGCGGCGACCGACGGCAAGAAGCTGGCGATCCGGATGCGGTGGGCGGATACGACGCTCGACGCCCGGATGCTGCGGCCGGAGGAGTTCCGGGACGCGGCGGCGGTCCAGTTCTCGCTCGCAGGTCCCGATGTGACCTTCGCGATGGGGGAGCGCGGCAAGCCCGTTGCCATCTGGCACTGGAAGGCGGACTGGCAGCGCGACATCGCCGGCCGGGAGGATGTCGAGAGCGCCGAGCCCGCCATGGTCGTGGACCTCTATCCCTTCGCGCGCGGCCAGGGGACGGCCGAGCAGGATGCCGCGTACCTGACCGGAAACGCGGCCGGCAACGCCTTCTCGCAGCTCACCCGCCGGAGCCCGGTCGAGAGCCTCGTGGCCGCGGGCATCGGCTCGCTGACGCCGCGGCCCTCCTCCTCGCAGAACGTCGCGGGAAAGGGAGTCTGGGCCTCCAACGAGTGGAAGGTCGTCTTCATCCGGAGCCTCGAGCCGGCGGGCGAGGGGGACGCGAGGCTGTCCGACGGCCTGCCGGTCGCCTTCGCCGTCTGGAACGGGAGCGAGGCGGACCGTGACGGCATCAAAGCGTTCTCGACCTGGTACCGTCTGGGCCTGCCGTCCCGGAACTGATACTTGAAGACTGCCGAGGCCGACCAGACGCGGGGCCTCGGCGCCGGCGGTCGAGCGCCGCATCATCCAGGAATCATTGGGCGCCTCCGCCGGCGCGCCGGACCGGGGTGCCGCCGGAAACCGCCCACTCGCGTGACCCGGATCCTGCTTTTTTCGGCGGCGGCGGCGACGGCGTTCTCCTTTCCGCCGCTGATCGAAAGCCGGCCCGCCGGGCGGGCTCCTTGACAAGACCTCGAGGGCGGGCGTAGACGCAGGGGCAAGGAGGGGACTCCGATGAACAACAGGATTCTCTCGGCCCATCTTCTCGCCGTCGCGGCCCTCAGTCTCGCAGGCGCGCCGGCCCGGGGCGCGGCGGACAAGCCGGTCGAGGCGGTCCTCGCTTCGGCGCCCCAGGTCCCGCCGCCCGTGTCCCGCGCCGCGCCCGCTCTGGTCGTCGTGCGGCTCGAGGCAATCGAAAAGGTTGGCGAACTGATGGACGGCGTCCAGTACGAGTTCTGGACCTTCAATGGGACGGTCCCCGGCCCCTTCATCCCGGTCCGCGTGGGCGACACCGTGGAAGTCCGCTTCAAGAACAACGAGAAAAACAGGAACACGCACACGATCGACTTCCACGCGGCGACGGGCACCGGCGGCGGAGCGGCCGCCCTGACGACCGAGCCGGGGAAAGAGAGCGTCTTGCGGTTCAAGACCCTGAACCCGGGCTTCTACGTCTACCACTGCGCGGCCAACCCGGTTCCCGTCCACATCGCCAACGGGCTCTACGGAGCGATCCTGGTCGAGCCGGAGGGGGGCCTGAGGAAGGCCGACCGCGAGTACTACGTGATGCAGAGCGAGTTCTACACGGAAGGCGACCTCGGCGCGAAGGGCCTGCAGGGGCAATCCTCGACCAAGGCGATGCGGGAACATCCCGAGTACGTCGTGTTCAATGGGAAGTTCGGGAGTCTCACGGGGGACGGGGCGCTGAAGGCGAAGGTCGGGGAGCAGGTGCGCATCTATTTCGCCAACATCGGCCCGAACCTATCCTCCTCCTTCCACGTCATCGGCGAGATCTTCGACCGCGTGTATCGGGAGGGCTCGCTTGCGGACCCGACCCCCAACGTCCAGACGACGATGGTTCCCTCGGGGAGCGCATCCGTCGTGGAGTTCAAGGTCGACGTTCCGGGCGACTACACACTGGTGGACCACGCGATCTTTCGAATCATCCGGGGCGCCGCGGGCGTGCTTCACGTGGACGGCGCCGAGGTCCCGTCCATCTTCCAGCCGATGGTCGCGGGCAGCGACGCGCCGATGAAGCACTGAGCGAAGGGAGGTGTCCGATGACGACGAGGTGGATTCTCGTGATCGCTCTGGGCGCGGCCCTTGCCCCGGTTCCGGCCCGGGCGGGCGAAGTCTCGGGGAAGGCCCTCTTCAAGGGGACGCCTCCGGCGGCCAAGACGGTGCCGTCGGAGAAGGATGCGTCGGTCTGCGGGAGGAGCCATCGGGAGTTCCCGGCCGCGGAAGTCGGCGTCGGAGGCGGCTTGAAGGATGTCGTCGTCCAGATCCTGGGCATGGCCGACGGGCGCCCGCCGGGCTCGGTCACTCTCGACCAGAAGAAGTGCGTCTTCGTGCCGGGCGTGCTCGTGCTGCCGAAGGGTTGGACGCTGCAGATCACCTCGAGCGATCCGATCCTCCACAACACGCACGCCTTCTGGGAGGACGGCACCACGGCCTTCAACCTCGCCGTCCCGATCCAGGGGATGGTGCTCAAGTGGAAGGCCGGCAAGGCGGGGCGCCTGAAGGTGCGCTGCGACGCGGGGCACACCTGGATGGGCGCCGCGATTGCGGTGACCGAGACGCCGTACGCCGCCGTGACGAAGGAGGACGGCTCCTTCACGCTCGCCGGAGTGCCGCCCGGCAGCTACACGGTCGAGGCGTGGCATCCGCTGCTCGGCAAGAGCACGCAGAAGGTCACCGTCGGGGCGACGACGCCCCCCGTAACCTTCGAGTTTTCGGGAAGCTGACCTCGCGGAGGCCGTCCGGCCGCGAGACGCGGCGGCCGCTCAACCGATCGAGACGCGCCGGCCGACGAGCTCGAGGAAGAACGTCTCGAGCGTCGGGTTGTCGAAGGTGTTCCAGCCGTCCTAGCCAGTGTGCTCGCGCGATTCGACGTCGCGGCAGATCGCCGCGCCGGTCACTTCCTCCCGACCGAGGTGGTAGAGGCGGACGACTTCCACCGGCTCCGGCCGGCCGCGTGCCGGCGATCCACCAGGGGACGCGAGGCTCTCCGACGGCATCCTGATCGCGTTTGCGGTGTGGAACGGAAGTCCGTGAGACCGCAACGGCATCAAGGCCTTCTCGACCTGGTACCGCCTGGGCGTTCCGCCGCGCTGATCCTCGTCGGCGTGACGGCGCCGCGCTTCGTGGCCACGCGGAGCTTCCGACCTCTCGAGGGAGGCATTGCCGCTTGCCGACGAGGCCGATTTCGTTACGGCAGGATGTCGAAACGGCGGACGCCTTTGGGACGGTAGAGCTCGAAGTCCCTGCGATCGATTGTGAAGACTCGGGAGATTCTCTCCCTCTCGGCGACGCGGACCAACGCAGCGTCGGCCAGGTCCATGGGCAGGTCCCGGTACTTGTGCATGAGCTCGCGCATCCGAGGCACGTCGGATGTGTCGAGCGGTAGGAGTTTGATGGCATCCGACTCGAGGAGATGCCACAGCCCGTCCTGCGCGGATGAGGAGAAACCCAGCAGATACATGGCCTCCGTGAAGGCCGGCCAGACGGTGCCCAGCGGCTCGCGCATCTTCTTGAGCGTCTCCTTGCAGGAGACGTGGTGGCGGTCATCGGCATGGATGAGCGCCACGAGGGGGCCGGCGTCGATGAGAATCAGGAGCGTTTGCTCCTGGGAACGGAACCGACGAGAAGCTGGCGGAACCGCTGGCCGGTCCGCTCGGAGAGATCGGGCGGCCCGCCTCGCACGGATCCCACGATGCCTCTGAAGGCGTCATAGGGACGCTCAGAACGGCGCGGCCGACGCTGCTTTCGAGCTGCCAGCCTCAGCGCCTCACGGACGACCTCGGACTTGGTCGAGCCGCGTTCCCGCGCCAGGCTCTCGAGGAGCCTCTCGGTCTCCGGATCCATGCGGACACTGGTGGTCATCTCTGCCTCCGTAATACGGTAGTGTATTACATCGCTGCTCCAGGCAGCAAGGGAGGGGGGTCGAGGCCACCTCGCGCGGCGAAAGGCCAAACTCGAGCCGAGCGATACCGGGCCGACTCTGGCTGCCGCGACGACCGGGCCGTCCATGGCGTCGCAATGCGCTCCGGACCGCCCCGCGGCGCGAAGCCCGAGCAGGGCGACGAGCGCCGCCGGGGCTGCCGGGGCAAGCCTCCTCTGGAAACCGTTCATGACAAAAGACCTTCCGGCCGGGCGAGGGCCCGACCATTGACCCTACTTCCACGCGGGAAATCCGGCGGCCTGATGCATATCGATCATTCGGCGGCCGGCGCTCCAGCGGAATCTGTCGGTCATGACGCAGGTCATGGGGAGGCGCGGCAGACGGCGAGACACTCGAAGCTGATGCGCGCCTTTCCGCCACGCGACGCCTCGTCCTTCTCGTTCCGGGAGATCCTCTACGAGAAGCGGTCCGACGTGGCCCGGATCACGATCAACCGGCCTTCCCGCTACAACGCGTACTCGACGGCTTGCCTGGAGGAGCTGGCGGCGGCGCTCCGGGACGCCTCCTTCGACGATTCGGTCGGCGTCATCGTGCTGACCGGAGCGGGGGAGCGCGCCTTCTGCACCGGTGGGGACGTCAAGGAGTACGCGGAGACGTATTTGGCCGCGCCGCGCGACTACTGGAAGTACATGGCGCTCTTCCGCGCCTACATCGACGCGATCCTCTCGACGGGAAAGCCGGTCGTGGCGCGCATCAACGGGGTGGCCGTCGGCGGGGGCAACGAGACGGTGCTCGCCTGCGACCTCGCCGTGATGGCCGAGCACGCCACCGTCGGGCAGGTGGGGGTGCGCGTCGGCTCGGTCGCCTGCGGCGGCGCCACGCAGTGGCTCCCGATCACGGCGGGGGACAAGCGGGCGCGCGAAATGCTCTTCACCAACCGCCCGGTTCCGGCGCGACTCGCCCTCGAGTGGGGCCTGGTCAACCGCGTCGCACCGTCGGTGCGCCGGGACGGTTCCTTCGTCGAGAACTCCACGAAGGAGCAGATCGAGAAGGCGCAGAAGGGGGAGGACGGCTACGCGGTCGACCTCTCCCGGCTGGATGAAGAGGTCGAGCGGCTGGCGCAGGAGCTCCTGCGAACGTTTCCCGAATGCGTGCGCTACACGAAGCAGCAGGCGAACTTCTGGAAGGACCTCGGCTGGGCGCTGACCGTGCGTCACGCGCAGGACTGGCTCGCGCTCCACTACACGGACTACGAGCCGTTCGAGGGGATGCGCGCCTTCGCGGAGAAACGGTCCGTCGATTTCGCCGCCGTGAGGCGCCGGGCCGTGGAGCCGGGCGGCTCGCCCGAGACACCGTGGGGAGCGCACGTCCGATCCTGCGGGCGGTGCGGGGCCGCGGGTCTGCCCGCCTCCTTCAAGCACTGCGGCCTCTGCGGGGCCACACTCGAGTGAGCAAGAGACGAGAGCTTTCCGGCCGCGTTGCGCTCGTCACGGGCGGGGCGAACGGGATCGGGCTCGCCTGCGCGCGCCGGCTCGCGGCAGGGGGCGCGCG
>JBOGJK010000301.1:0-1618 GCA_050745345.1 Thermoanaerobaculia bacterium | reverse complement strand
TCGCCCACGAGCCGGTTGACGACCTTGCGGTTGACGCGGTCAAGCTCCTCGTCCGGGAGCGCCCGGTCCCTCGGGCGGTAACGGAAGTTCGCAATCGAGAGGACCGAGTCCGCCAGGCGCTCGAAGTCGGGGCGGCGGTCGATTTCATCGGCCAGGAAGCGGGCGAGCCGCACGTCCTCCTCGATCACAGCCGCGTACCCGCGGCGCCCGTGCGTCTTGATGCCCATCCAGACTTTGAGTGCCTTGAAGCCGCGCGACAGCTCGACTCCCCGCTCGGCGAACCAGGCGGGGCCGGGGAAGGGGGACTCGGGGTCGGCAGCGAGGTACTCGGGGAACTTGCGGAAGGCGGCGGAAAGCCGTCCGGGCTCTCGCACGAGGGTCGCTCCCGCCTCGTAGGGGACGTAGAGCCACTTGTGCGGGTCGGCGGCGATCGAGTCGGCGCGCTCCATTCCGGAAAAGAGCGGCTCGAGCTTGCGCGAGATCACGGCCATGGCGCCGTAGGCGCCGTCCACGTGGTACCAGAGCGACTCGCGGCGGCAGAAGTCGGCGAGCTCCTCCAGGGGGTCGATCGCCCCGGTGTTGACCGTGCCGGCGTTGCCGACGACGATCGCCGGGCGAAGACCCGCCCGGCGGTCCTCCCGCACGGCGCGCACGAGCAGATCCATGCGGATACGGAAGCGCTCGTCGGTCGGGATCTTGCGCAGCTGGTTCGTTCCGATCCCGAGCAGGTCGACCGCCTTGTCCACGCAGGAGTGGACCTGGTCCGAGGCGTAGACGGTAAGTGGAGACTTACCGATGAGGCCCTCCTCCCGGACGTTGCCGTCGAACATCGCCCGGCGGGCGGCGGCAAGCGCGGTGAAGTTGGCCATCGAACCGCCCGAGACGAGGATCCCATCGGCGTCCGCCGGAAAGTGGAGCAGCTCGGCCAGCCATCGCATCACGCGGTGCTCCACGTGGATCGCCGCGTGGTCGCCTCCCCAGCAGTTGGGGTTCATCGCGGCCGCGAGGTAGTCCGCCGTGATGCCGACCGGGTCCGCGGTGGCGTTGATGAAGCCGTAGAAGCGAGGGTGGGAGTTGCCCATCGGGAAGGGGAGAATGTGCTCGCGCGCGAAGGCGAGCACCCGCTCGAAGGGCTGCCCCTCCTCCGGCACCGGCTCGTCGAAGAGCGCGGCGCGGTCCGCGACCTTGCCGAAGACGGGGCGCGACCGGAGCTTCTCGCGGTGCTCGGCCACCGCGTCGGCCGCGAGTTGCCCGAGGCGGCGCACCTGGTCGGGAGGCAGATCGAAGGAGGGTCGGCTCATAGGCCGGCGATTGAATCGTGCCGATCGCCTCGCGACAAGGGCCAGAGGACTGGCGATTGGCCTTCAAACGGAAGGGCGGCCTCTCGGCCGCCCTTTCCCTTTGGACTTTGGACTGTTTCGGCCCGACTACTGAATTACGCCGCACCCGAGACGCCCGCCGGCCTCCCCCGTCGGCTGTGTCTTCAAGTCGTCCGCTTTCTCGTGGAAGATGACCGACCGGCCCACGACCGAGTTGCCGCCCGGCTTGACCGTCAGCATGCCGGTCGTCAGCTCCAGGTGCCCCGACCCCTCCGCCTGGATCTCGATGTTGCCGAGGT
>JBOGJK010000300.1:0-2125 GCA_050745345.1 Thermoanaerobaculia bacterium | reverse complement strand
GCCACTGGCCGCCGAGAGGGACTTTTCTCTCGGCATCGGGGGCTTTCGATATCAGGACCTGCACCGGGAGGAGAGGCTCGCGGAGCTCGACCGTGCCTTCCGCGAGGAGCTCGCCCGGGAGGACCCGGACCTCGCCAGGCGGCTGACCGCCTACCGGCTCGACGCGGCTTCCTTCGACCCTCTCTCACGCTCGCGCCTGCTCATCGAAGGGGCCCACCACCTCTCCCGGTTCCTCGCCCGGCTGTTCGGCGTCGAGCCAGAGTGGCGGGCCCAGGCTGCGAGCGCCGGCCCCGAGGCCGTGC
Source organism: Thermoanaerobaculia bacterium (assembly GCA_050745345.1). Classification (GTDB taxonomy): domain Bacteria; phylum Acidobacteriota; class Thermoanaerobaculia; order UBA5066; family Gp7-AA6; genus DATBFU01. The sequence goes on along the minus strand of JBOGJK010000300.1, from coordinate 1,823 downwards.
TGTTCCGCTTCCGGCGCGACTTTTTGCAACGCCGCGCGGCCAAAGCGAAACCCCCGGAAGACGCGGCCGGGCTCGAGGCGGTCCGCGCGGCGGGCCGCGCGATCGAGCGCGATCTCTTCCCGGAGCTGCCGTGGGAGCGCGACCCGGAGCTTGCGACTTCGCGGGCGGCGGTCGAGCTGCTCGACCTCGAGAGCGCTTTCCTCGCGGCGCTGCGGCAGAAGAAGGTCCCGGAGGTCGATCCGGGCTCCCGGCAGCGGGTCGCGGCTCTCGCCGGCCGCGCCCGCGACGCCGCGCTCCCGAAGCCGCGCGGCGATCGGGACGAGGACCTCCTCGCCTTCCTCGAATGGCTCCTGCAGGCGTACGCCCTCTGGTGCGAGGCGCGAAGGCGACATCCCGACCGGAAACGGGAGGTCGGAAGCTGGGTCTCCTTCCACCTGCCCGAGACGGTCGACTACCGGAGCCTCGTCGAGACCGTCCATCCCTCTCCGGAGCTGCCCGAGGAGCGCGTGGGCCCGGCCTGCCGGCGCCGCCGGCGCGAGGGGTTCACGCTGACGGACCTCCGGATGAGCCGCCGCGAGGTGCTTGGACAGACCCACTACTGCCTGTTGTGCCACGAAAGGGAGAAGGACTCCTGCCGGAAGGGCTTCCTCGACGCGAAGACTGGCGGCTTCCAGAAGAACCCTCTCGGCGTGCCCCTGACCGGCTGCCCGCTCGACGAGAAGATCTCGGAGATGCACGAGCTGCGGCGCGAGGGGGACTCGATCGGCGCCCTCGCGCTGGTCTGCGTCGACAACCCGATGTGCCCCGGGACGGGGCACCGCATCTGCAACGACTGCATGAAGGGGTGCATCTTCCAGAAGCAGGAGCCGGTCAACATCCCGCAGATCGAGACGGGCGTTTTGACGGATGTGCTGGCGCTCCCCTGGGGGGTCGAGATCTACGGCCTGCTCACGCGCTGGAACCCGCTTCACCCGACGCGCCCCTACCCCCTCCCCTACAACGGCAAGAATGTTCTGGTCGTGGGCCTCGGGCCCGCCGGCTACACGCTGGCGCACTTCCTGGTCAACGAGGGCTTCGGTGTGGTCGGCATCGACGGTCTGAAGATCGAGCCGCTGCCTTCAGCCTGGACCGGGTCGGACGGCGGAGGGATCCAGCCGATCCGCGACTGGACGGATCTCGCCCGCCCGCTCGACCGCCGGCCCCTTGCCGGCTTCGGCGGTGTCTCCGAGTACGGGATCACGGTCCGCTGGGACAAGAACTTCTTGACGCTCCTGCATCTGACACTCGCCCGGCGCGCGCGCTTCTTGATCCAGGGGGGCGTGCGCTTCGGTGGGACGCTCTCGGCGGAGCAGGCCTTCGACATGGGCTTCGACCACATCGCGGTGGCCGCCGGGGCGGGGCGCCCCACGATCATCCCGATGAAGAACAACATCATCCGGGGGGTCCGGAAGGCCTCCGACTTCCTGATGGCGCTCCAGCTGACGGGCGCCTTCAAGCGGGAAGCGCTTGCCAACCTCCAGATGGAGCTGCCGGCGGTGGTCATCGGCGGCGGGCTGACCGCGATCGACACGGCGACGGAGCTTCTCGCCTACTACCCGATCCAGTGCGAGAAGGCCCTCGCCCGGTACGAGTCGCTCGTGGCGGAGAAGGGGGAGAAGGCGGTGCGGCAGCCCTTCGATACGGAGGAGCGGGAGCTGCTGGACGGGCTTCTCGGGCACGGCGCGGCGGTCCGCCACGAGCGGGAGCGCGCCCGGGCCGCGGGGGAGAAGCCCGATCTCGCGAGCCTCTGCCGCGAATGGGGCGGGGTCTCGATCGTGTATCGG
>JBOGJK010000299.1:0-3864 GCA_050745345.1 Thermoanaerobaculia bacterium | reverse complement strand
AGCACGAGGTCGGCACCGCCGGCCGCGAGCGTGCGGGCGAGGTTCGCGGTCTCGGTCGTCACGTGCAGGCAGGCGGAGAGGCGGACTCCCGAGAGCGGCTTCTCCCTCGCGAAGCGCTCCCGGATCTGCCGCAGGACCGGCATGCTGCTGTCGGCCCACTCGATGCGCAGCCGCCCCTTCTCGGCGAGCGAGAGGTCTCGGACGTCGTGACGGACCGCCGTCTCGATCCCGCTCATCGCGCGACCGCCACGGCGGGCTCGACGCCCGCCGCCTTGCCGAGGACGCCGGCCTTGTCGGTCCTCTCCCACGTGAAGTCGGGCAGATTGCGCCCGAAGTGGCCGAAGGCCGCGGTCTGCTTGTAGATCGGGCGGCGCAGGTCGAGCGATTCGATGATCCCCTTGGGCGTGAGCGCGAAGTGCTCGCGCACGAGCGCGACGATGCGCTCCTCGGGGATTCTCCCCGTCCCGTACGTCTCCACGTGCACGGAGACCGGGTCGGCCACCCCGATCGCGTAGGCGAGCTGGATCAGGGCGCGCTCGGCGATGCCGGCCGCGACCAGGTTCTTCGCCACGTAGCGTGCCATGTAGGCGGCCGAACGGTCCACCTTGGTCGGGTCCTTCCCCGAGAAGGCGCCGCCGCCGTGGGGGGCGCTGCCGCCGTAGGTGTCCACAATGATCTTGCGCCCCGTCAGGCCCGCGTCCCCCTGCGGGCCGCCGATGACGAAACGGCCGGTCGGGTTGACGTGGTACTTGGTCTTCGGCGTCAGCAGCGCGGCGGGGATCGCGGGCTTGATGATCTCCTCGATGATCGCCTCCCGCAGCTCTCCGTGCTTCATGGCCTCGGCGTGCTGGGTCGAGACGACGACGGCCTCCACCGCCACGGCGCGGTTGCCCTCGTACTCGACGGTTACCTGGGACTTGCCGTCGGGCCGCAGGAAGTCCATCTCCCCGCTGCGCCGGGCCTGCGAAAGCCGCTGGACGAGGCGGTGCGCCAGAGTCAGGGGCAGCGGCATCAGCTCCTCGGTCTCGCGGACGGCGTAGCCGAACATGAGTCCCTGGTCTCCCGCCCCGCCCGTGTCCACTCCCTGCGCGATGTCGGGGGACTGCGGGTCGATCGAGGAGATGACGGCGCACGTCTCGTAGTCGAAGCCGAACTTGGCGCGGGTGTAGCCGATCTCGCGGATCGTGTGCCGGACCACCGACGGGAAGTCCACGTAGGTCTTCGTCGAGATCTCCCCCGCGATGAAGGCGAGGCCGGTCGTGTCGAGAGTTTCGCAGGCGACGCGCCCGGTGGGATCGTCCCGCAGAACCGCGTCCAGGAGCGCGTCGGAGATCTGGTCCGCGATCTTGTCCGGGTGCCCTTCGGTGACGGATTCCGAGGTGAAGTAGTGGCGTCCGTTTTGAAGCATTCCGACTCCTTCGGGAAGGTTTGCGGGATGGCTACGGAAACAGGAAGCCTAGCATTTCGAGGCGGATCGGTCAAAAAAGAACGCGATTGGGTCGAGCTTCAGCCCTCGCGCCGAAAGAACCAGAAAACGTTGCGGCCGTAGGGGCGGCGCCCCGAGAGGCGCAGTGTTTCCGGCACCGGCGGCGCTTCCCGGCCGGAGTCCGCCTGGAGCACGAAGGTGCCGCCTTCCTCCAGCATCGGCGCGACGCCCCGGAGAGGATCGGCGGTGGCGCGGGGGTCATAGGGCGGGTCGGCAAAGACGATGTTGAAGCGCTCGCCCCGCGCGGCCAGAAGTACCAGCGCCTGACCGGCCTCGAGCGGGAGAAGCTCCACCTCCGCGCCGGGCCCGAGACGCTCGAGGTTGCGCCGGATCGCGGCGCAATGCTTCTCGACCAGCACGGCGCGGGCGGCGCCGCGCGAGACCGCCTCGAGACCCACGGCGCCGCTGCCCGCGTAGAGGTCGAGCACGCGCGAGCCGGGCACGCGCTTCTGCAGGATGTCGAAGAGCGCCTCGCGCGCGCGGCCGCCCGTCGGCCGCGCCCCCGGCGGAACCTCGAGCCTTCTTCGCTTCCAGCGGCCCGCGGCGATGTGGACCGCGCCGCGCGTCTTCCGTTTGGCCGTCGACCGCCGCCTGTCGACTGTCCGTGTCCTCTTCAAGGCGTGCCGGGCGCCGCGAACAGGAACCGCAGTTCTTCGATCTTCCGGAACTCCGAGTACGGCTCGCGCACGCCCTCGAGCTCGACGACTCCCTTCTGCGCGTCGATCGACCGCACGCGGAACGCGACGCCGTCGAACCGGCGCAGGATCGTGCCGGGAGGCAGGTTCTGCGCCGTGAAGCGCGAAGCGGGGGCCAGGGGCGCCGTGAACGTGCCCCGCAGGCCCTCCAGGGAAGACCGCAGCGCGGCCGCCTCCTGTGTGAGCGCCGACAGCTCGTCGAACCGGATCTGCTTGCGGGTTCCGTCGGGGCGCGTCAGGGTGACCACCGACTGCCGGGCAAACTCTCCCGTCAGGTTGCTGCGCAAGTCCTCCGGGCTCGACCAGATGTCGTTGCCCCGGAAGAAGTCGCAGTAGAACGTGGTCTCCTCCGGCGTCAGGCGCTGGCGCTTCAACTGCTCGGCTCCGCCGCGACTGCGCTTCCAGACCAGGGTGCGATCCACAAAGAGGGTCAGCCGCTCGTACCCTTCGCTCGACTGCTCCACCCACTCCGCGCAGAAGGTCGGCGCGGCGCTCTCGGCCGGGGCCGCCGTCGAAAGGAGGAGCAGCAGCCCCAGCCCCGAGGCGGCGAGCATCGGCGCGGTCACGCGGGCCCACCGCGCGCCGCCGCCAGAGCGAACGCGAGCTCTTCCTCTTGCCCGATGCGGCCCGAGAGCCTGGCCGACCGCGTCGCCTCGAGGGCTCTCCCGATCGCGGGGCCGGGAGAGACGCCGGCGGCCAGGAGGTCGCTCCCCCGCACCTTCACGTCGCCCGCCGCGAGGGATGCCCGGCCGAGTCGCCCGCCAAGGGCAGCCACCGCGAACCTTTCGTCGGCCGTCAGCGCGGCCCGAAGCGGGCCGCCGCGCTCGAGCGCGCGGCGCAGCTCCGGCCATCGGCGCAGAAGGCGCGCGTGCCCGCGCGGGAGGTTCAGGCGACGCGAGAGATCCGCCGCCTCACGCGCTGTCAGGTCTGCCGCCCAGACCAGCAGCCACGAAAGCCACGTCGCGTCCGGGAACTTCGTCCGGGAAAGTCTCTGCGCTCGGGCCAGGCGCAAGCGGGCCCGGCGGTCCCCCGCGAGCGAGGGGCTCACGGCGCGGCCGAGGCCAAGACGCGAGGCGAGCGCGATCGCCGCCAGCCGGCCGGGCTCCGACAGGATCTTCTCGATCTCACGCCGGACCCGCTCGCCGGAGACCCGGCGCAGGGCGCCGGAGTCGATCGCCTCCCGGATCCAGCGTGCGGTGCGCGGCTCGATCCGGAAGCCGAGCCGTGCCGCATACCGGACGGCACGGAAGGCCCGCGTCGGATCGTCGCGCGCCGAGGCCGGATGCAACATCCGGACGGCGCCGCGCTCGAGATCCGCGAGCCCTCCGTGCGGGTCCTGGAGCCGAGCGGGCCCCGGCCACAGCCGCAGCGCCATCGCGTTGATCGAGAAATCACGCCGGGCGAGGTCGTCCTCGATCGAGGCCGCGTGAACCCGGGGCAGGGCGCCGGGGTGCGCATACGTCTCTGCCCGAGCCGCGGCGACGTCGAGACGTCCGCCCCCCGGGAGCGTGACCACCGCCGTGCCGAAGCGCGGGTGCGCGCGGGGAGCCGAGCCGAGGCGGCGCGCCAGCTCTCGGGCGAACCGAAGACCATCTCCCTCGACGACGAGGTCGAGGTCCTCGACCGGCCGGCCCAGGTGGAGGTCCCGCACGGCTCCGCCGGCGGCGTATAGCGGCGTTCGCG
>JBOGJK010000298.1:0-8448 GCA_050745345.1 Thermoanaerobaculia bacterium | reverse complement strand
GTCCGGAAGCTGAAAGAGCGGATGGGAGGAGCCGTAAATCGAAAATCGTAAATCGTGAATCGAAGCGTGCCTACCATTCACGATTCACGATTCACGATTCACGATTCACGATTCACGGTTCCCGGATCTCGAGCCTCTTGATGATCTCGTGCAGCGTCGTGGGCTTGACGTGCAAGAGGTCCGCGGCGCGCTTCTGGACCCCCCCGGTGCGGCGGAGCGCCGTGCGTACGAGGCGCCGCTCGTACTCCTCGACGAGCTCCTTGTAGGTCGAGCCGTTCTCGGGCAGCCTCACCGCCGTCTCCGTCCGCTCCGGCGCGAGCACGTTGTCCGGCAGCAGCTCGAGCGTGATCGCGTTTCCCGGGCAGAGAACGACGGCGCGCTCGATCGCGTTCTCGAGCTCCCGCACGTTGCCCGGCCAGTCGTGGTCGAGCAGCGCCCGCATCGCCTCCGGCGCGATCTCGCCGATCGCCTTGTTGTTCTCGGAGGCGTAGAGCCGCATGAAATGCTCGGCCAGCAGCGGGATGTCCTCCCGGCGCTCGCGCAGCCCCGGGATGGAGATGGTGATGACGCAGAGGCGGTAGTAGAGGTCGTCACGGAAGCGCCCCTCGGCCACCATCTTCTTCAGATCCACGTTGGTCGCCGCGATGATCCGCACGTCGGCCTTCTGCGTCTCGACCGAGCCGACGCGCATGAACTCCTTCTCCTGGATCACGCGCAGCAGCTTCGCCTGCGTCTCGAGGCTCACGGTCCCGATCTCGTCGAAGAAGATGGAGCCCCCCTCGGCGGACTCGAAGAGCCCCTTCTTGTTGGCCACGGCGCCCGTAAAGGCCCCCCGCATATGGCCGAAGAGGTTGGACTCGAGCAGGTCCGTCGGCATGGAGCCCGAGTTCACGGTCACGAAGGGAGCGCCGGCGCGGGGGGAGTGTGTGTGGATCGCCCGGGCGACGAGCTCCTTTCCCGTGCCGCTCTCCCCCTCGACGAGGATCGTCGAGCGGGACGGCCCGGCCAGGCGCACGAGGTCGAAGACCTTGCGCATCGCCTCGGACTTGCCTACGATGCGGCCGAGGCCGTACTGGCGGGAGAGCTCCTGCTTCAGGCGCCGGTTCTCCTCCGTGAGGCGCCGCGCCTCCGCCCCCTTGCGGACGGTCAAGAGCACTTCCTGGTTCTGGAACGGCTTCGGGATGTAGTGGAACGCCCCCTCCCGCATCGCCTGAATCGCTCCCTCGATGGAAGAGTAGGCGGTCACGATGACGACGACGGCGTCCGGGTCGCGGCGTCGGATCTCGCGCAGCACCTCGAGCCCCGGCCGGTCGGGAAGCATCAGGTCGAGCAGGACGACATCGTACGGGTCGTTCTCGAAGAGCTCCAGCGCCTCCGCGGCGTTCTCCGCGGCCGAGACGCTCCACCCCTCGCGCTCGAGCAGGCTCTCGAGGACGTCGCGAATGACCTCCTCGTCGTCCACGACGAGGACGCGCAGCCTGCCGCTCACGGACTTTTCTCCCGGGAGAGGGGCAGCTCGACCCACGCCTCGGTGCCTCCGCCCTCGCGCGGGGAAAGCCCGATCTCGCCCCCATAGCGCCGTGCGATCTCGCGCGAAATGGCGAGCCCCAGCCCGGTGCCTCCCGACTTCTTGGTCGTGAAGAAGGGCTGGAAGAGCTTCTCCCCCGCCTCGGGCGAAACGCCGGGGCCGCGGTCGGCCACCGTGACGCGGACCCGCTCGCTCTCCACCGAGAAGGCGCAGGAGACCACCCCCCCGTCGGGGGAGGCGTCGCGCGCGTTGGTCAGCAGGTTCACCAAGACCTGCTCGAGGTCGCGCGGGTCCCCGTCGACCCAGATGGGCGCCGCGGCGCCGACGGTCTCGAGCCGCACCCCCCGAGCGCCGAAGGCGGTCTCGACCGACTCCGATGCGTTGGTGACCACCTCCCGCAGGTCGGTTCGCGCGGACGCGCGTGGGCGCGGGCGGGCGAACTCGAGCAGGTTGTTGACCAGGTGCGCGGCGCGGAAAGTCTGCCGCTCCATCTTCTTCAGGATCGCGTAGCGCGGATCTGCGGGGGCCGTGTCGGCCAGCAGCAGTTGCGCGTAGGAGGAGAGGCCGGCGATCGGCGTGTTCACCTCGTGCGCGACGCCGGCGGCGAGAACGCCCAGCGCCGCAAGCCGCTCGCGCTCGGCGAGCGCCCGCTCCGCCCGCAGGCGGTCCGTGACGTCGTCCACGAGCACGACCTTGCGGTCCGGGTCTCCCTGGAAGGCGGATATCGAGAGCCGCAGGTCTCGCGGCTGCCCGGAGGGGCTCGTCCACTTCACTTCGAGCGTCCGCTCCAGACCGGCCTCGGAGAGCGTTCCGAGCTCGACCCCGTCCAGCACCTCCGCGAACGGGCGGCCGAGCAGCTCTGCCTCGGACGCCCCGACGAGGGAGGCCAGGGCCGGATTGGCCGAGTGGACGCGGTCCTGACCGTCGAGGACGAGGATGCCGGAGGAGGAGGAGCGGATGACGCTCTCCTGGTACTGCTGGAGGGTTCGGATCTCCTCCAGGCGTTCGGCCAGGGCCCCGTAGAGGCGGGCGTTCTCCCAGGCGAGGCCGGCCTGCGCCATCACCGCCATCAGCAGCGACTCATCCTCGGAGGAGAGGGGCAGGCGGCCGTCCTTGTGCCCGACGCCGAGGGCCCCCACGAGGCCGCTGCCGCACCGCAGCGCGAAGAAGCCGCGGTATCCGCGGGCATGCAGGGCGGCGAGTCCCGGCGGGTCGCTCTCGCCGAGGGCGGCCCCCCGCAGGCGCCAGACCTCCTCCGCCTCGAGCGCTCCGGAAAGCAACCGGCGCTCTTCGGCGGGCAGCTCCGGATCGTCGAAGACGAAGAGGGTGCAGGGAACCACGTGCAGGCCCTCTTCCACCCGGCGGACGATCGCGGCGGAGAGCTCCGAGCGGGTCCGGGGAGTGGCGAAATCGCGCGCGATGTCGAGCAGCGCCCGCCGCGATCGGTAGGTGTCTTGATACTGGATCTTCTCGAGCACTCCCGTGATCCGTCTCTTGACCGGCACGAGCAGCGAGGCGAGCAGGAGTCCGGAGCCGAAGGCGATGACGTTCTTGCCCGCCTCCGCCATTCCCTCCAGCGTCCGGTCGAGCAGCGTGTTCAGCAGCACGAAGGTCATGCCTCCGAGCACGAGGGCCGCCGTTGTCGCGAGCGCCTCGCGGACGAACACCTCGACGTCCCAGAGCCGCCACTTGAGGATCGCGTAGGCGAAGGCGAGCGGGATCGCGACCAGGGAGACCACCGCCAGGCTCGAGAGCAGCGGCGAGGAGAGGCCGAAGGCCCGCGGGATCACCGAGAGCAGCAGGAAGGGGAGCAGGCCCACCGTGACGCCGAGTCCCATCCAGCGCACCTGCTTCTCGGCTTCGGCGTCGGCCCGCCGGCGCAGGAGGAGGGCGAGGCGGACCAGGACCGCCACACCGTAGAGGGCGAAGTAGGCGTACCAGAACTCCGTCAGCCTTTCGACACCGCGCAGCAGCTCTGCGGGCGGCCGGGAGGAGAGCAGATTCCCGTGGCCGGCGAGGTAGGCCGCGGCAGGCAGGTAGAGCAGCGCGAGGAGCCCGCGCGTCGCGGCGGTCCGGGGGAAGACCAGGAAGAAGTGGAGCAACAGCGCCGGAAGCAGGGCCCGGTAGAGGGCGTCGCCGAACCAGGAGGCGCGGTAGAGCAGATCGGGCGGCCCCGAGGGAGTGATGACATAGACGGCGAAGGAGGTGAGGCAGAGCGCGAGAAAGACCCGGGCCGCGCGGGAGCGGTTGCGTCCGACGGTGAAGAGCCCGATGAGCAGGTAGAGGAAGCCGACGAAGGCGAGGAAGAGGTAGAGCTTGTCGATCTCAGCCCGCGGCTTGCCCAGGCGCACCTCGTGAATGTCGAGATCCCCGCGCCGCACGACCAGGTGATGCGGGAACGGCTTGCGCGCGAGGCTGACTTCGGGGCGCGGCAGGGAGGCGGCCCGCTGTCCGTCGGCAAGCAGGATCCGGTCGCCCGCCGCGATGCCCGAGAGCGCCGCGGCCCCGCCCGGCTCGACAACGGTGACGAGCAACTCTCCCCGCGAGCGCTCGTACTGGAAGCCCGCTCGAGTGAAGGTTTCGACCTTGCGCGTGAAGGAGAGAAACGCGAGCAGAACCGTGCCGAGAGCGAGCAGGAATCCGACCGTTACGAGAGCCAACCGAATGGGGCGAGGCACGTCAGAGATCCAGCAAAGCGAATGCCACAACCTTCAGACCACTCACCTCACAAAAGTCTCTTTCCATCAGACAATTAGCATAATGATCCGCATCCCGCTGTCAAACTCTAATCCGAAATTTTGGATGTGCAAGGGCGGATTTGGAGGGGACTCAAACCAAGCGATTGGATGCAGAGACAGGCTCCGGGGTGGCCAGGCTCCGGGTCAAAAGGAGAGCGCCACGCCTCCCATGAACCGGTTGTTCTTCGCGATCTCCTCGCCGCCGTCGGAGGAGGAGTTGGGGCTGTTGGACTCGACGGCCACCAGCAGCTTGCAGGCGGAGCCGAAGGGGGTAACGCCGAGGACCGAAAGATCCTGCGCGACCGAGAGGGCGATCTTGTCGGAATCGTTGGCGACGACCGTCGAGGCGGTCGTCAAGGACTGACGGACCCCGTGGAACAGGAGGGCCACCCCCGTGCGCGTGGGAAGGATTTCCACCGCCGCCTTGGCCGCCCAGAATCGGCCCTGCGAGTCGGAGACGCCGTAGGCCGCCGCCGTGCCGGGCGCCACCGCGCCGTCGATCTCGCCGTAGCGAGCCGACACCGTCGCCGCCAGCGCCGGCGAGAGCCGGTGACGGCCCGTCGCGCGGTACTGCCGGACGGTGTTGCCGTCCAGCAGGTAGACGCTGTCGAGGTTGGTCAGAAAGTCTCCCTCGAAGAAGGCGCGCACGACTTCGCTGACTTGCTCCTCGGAGGCCTCGATCCGGAAGGACGTGCGTTCGTCGACGACCCGTTCCAACCCGACGGAGTAACTGCGCCGCGCCGCCGCAGCCGTATCGTCTTCGAGCGAGGCGATGCGCGGCAGGTAGGTGCCGGACCCGATCCCGGACTCGGTCACGCGATAGAGACCGCTGACGAAAAGGTACGTCCCATTCCCGACATCGTATCGGGCGACCACGCGGGGAGCGATTCCGTATCCGCCGGCGACGTAGCGCCCCACCAGACCCCCCTGCACCTGCGCGCGCGAGGAAAGCCGCAGCGTCGTCGAGGCGGCAAGATCGGCGTCGGGCGAAGAGGCGATGAAGGCGCCCTGCGCCCCCACGCCGGAGGGGCCGACGGCCGCCTCCCGGTGCCGGTAGGTCATCGCAACGGCGATTCCCGGCGTCTCGGCGGCGGGGCGGGCGTAGTTGCCCTGGACCTCCCAGGTGCGCGACGCGATGGGGAAGAACGTCGTGCCCGGAGCCGAGGCACGGTACAGGTTGGTCTCCTCGATGTAGCGCGCGGCGACCGACTGAACGGTGCCCGTCTGGTTGCCGCGGCTCCAGCTGACGGCATTCGACTGGAGGCTCGCGGGGCCTTCCTCGCCGAAGCGGATCGAGTTGCGTCGCGCCGTCAGCTGGACCCGTTCGGCCGCGGACGGCGCCACCGCGAGGGCGAGCCCCGCGCTGTTGCCGCTGGTCGTGCCGGGGTCCGCGTCCGCGCCGACCGAGTTGTAGTCCCCGCTGACGTTGTAGCGCCACCCGTTGGGCAGCCCGCCCTGCAGCGCGGCCGAGGTCCGCAGCACGGCGCCGTCGCCAGAGCCCGCTCCGGCCACCGTCGCCACCTCGCCCGCCATCCGGCGGCCGCCCGAGGCCCGGCCGGGCGCCGGTCCGTTGGCGGCCTCCTCCCCCGCGTCGAGTTCGATCTCGCGCAGAATGTCGGCCGGCAGCCGGTCCGCCAGCTCCCAGATCGTCGAAGGCGCGGCGAGCGCGGAGGCCTTCGAGGAGCTCGAAAGCTGGATCTCGACCGAGCTGACGTTGCGCGGGGCCGCCTGGTGCAGGATGCGCACGAGGGCGGGCTGGAACCCCTTCTTGTAGGCGATCAGGTCGTAAACCCCGACGGGCGCGGAGGCCATGACGAAGGTCCCGTCGGGGGCGGTGCGCAGCCGCGCGAGCGAGGTCTCGGCGACGTTGTAGAGCACGACGAGCGCCCCCGCCACGGGATTCTGCACGCTGCGCACGACGCCCGAGATCGGCGGCGCCAGAGTGCTTGCGAGCGGGAGCGGAGGAGCCGGGGGCTCCCCCAGAAGGGCGGCGCAGCAAAGCGCCAGCCCGCCGGCGAGCGGAAGGGTTCGGCTCCTCCTCATAGGGCGGACCCAATGGTCCAATTTCGGAGTATAGAACGGCGGCAAGTCAAATGCCATTTCCGGGGGTCCCCCCGGCGGCAAAAGAAGCCGACCCGCAGGCTCATGATGAGGACTTCCTGAATGCCGGGCCCTCCCGGGGCCCTCCCGGGGAATCCCCCTCGAGGACCGCCGGACTACCGACCATCGACTGGCTCTCCCTCGACCGGCTCCAGATCCACATCGCCTCGCGAGGCGCGCGCGAAGCACCAGACGGAGATGCTGGCCGCTCCCGCCGCGCGCAGCCGCCCTGCGCACTCCCGCGCCGTCGCTCCCGAGGTCACGACATCATCGACCAGCAGCACGGGGCCGCGGCAGATCCCGCGGACCCGGAAGGCGCCCCGCACATTGCCCTCCCGCCGGGAGAGCGGTAGCCGGCTCTGTCGCTCGGTCTCCCGGACCTTCTCGAGTCTGCCAGGCGCGAAGGGAAGGCGCACTGCCGAGGCGACGGCGGCCCCGAGCAGCTCCGCGGCGTGGTCGCTTGCGCGGCGCGCCCGGCGTGTCGCGGGGACGGCCGTGACTTCGCGCACGCCGGCGGGAAGCGGGAGCCGGCGGCACATCTGCGCGGCGAGGCGCCGCGCGAGATAGTCGGCCCCGCGGAACTTGAAGGCGAGCACGATTTCCCGCGCCGCGCCGCGGTACGGCGCCGCGCCGCGCAGCCCGGCGAACGGAGGCGGCGCGAGCAGGCAGCGGCCGCACACCGGGACGGTCTCGTCTGTCGTCTCGTCGCAAACGGCGCATCGGGCGGCCGGCGGGAGCGCGACGGCTCTCCAGCAATCCTCGCAGACCCCGCCCCGGAAGAGACGCCGGAGAGGGCGCCGGCGGCAGGCGAGGCAGCGGGAGGGAAAGAGGAATCCCGCGAGGACCTCGGCGGCGCCCGGCCCGGGCCCGGATGGTTCGCGTCCCGTCTCCGTAAACACGGCCGAGGCCGATTCTAAGCCGCGTGATGCCGGAGGTTGCGGGTAGACTGCCCCGAGGGAGGTGACGGTTGTCCTTTCGCAAGCGGATTCTCTTGCTCCTTCTGCCCATCGCGTGGATCGCCGCGCCGGCGCGCGGGCAGCAGTTTGGGATCGGCGCCTCTTACGGCTGGTTCAACGACGTGGAGCACGGCTGGCATCTGGAGGGCTTCCGCTCGCCCAACTGGGAAGCGTGGCTCGAGAGCCACCTGGGAGAAGACGTCCTCCTGCGCGCGACCTACGGGACGATGCGGGTGCTGGGCGACAACGTGGGGGAGACCTTCGTCGTGGACGGCACGCCCATCGTGATGCCCGAGTACCGCGACCAGATCCACTACGTCACTTTGAGCGTGTCCTATCTGTTCTGGGAGGGTCCGCTCACCTCGGGGCTCTTCGCCGGTGTGGGCGGCTACGGGATCCGGCCGGACTCGGTCTCTACCGAGCTCGATCCCTATCGCGACAACCGGGAGAGGGTGTTCGGACTGCACGCGGGAGTGGACGGCAGCCTCCACGTCTATCGGGGCCTCGCGGTGGTGGGACGCCTGGCGTTTCACGGCGTCTTCTCGCAGACGCGGCGGTCGCTGCTGGTGGCATCGGCCGGCGCCGTTTATCGCTTCTGATGAGGGCTATTTCTTCTCGTCGGTCTCGGACACGAGAGGCAGCAGCGTCGATTCCTTCTTCGACGAGAGGGAGACCTGCGTGCGCACACGGGAGACGCCCTTGATCGCGAGCAGCCGCCGCTGCAGGAAATCGGCGAGGGTGGCCGGGTCGGCGGCCTTCACCTTCAGGCGGTAGGCGTACTCTCCGGCGATGTAATGGCACTCCTGGACACCGAGGAGTTTCTCGAGGTCGTCGATGAAGCTCTTCTCGAAGCGGGGGTGCTCGAGCGCCACGTCCACGTAGGCCGTCAGCGGGAAGCCCATCTTCTCGTGGTCGAGCAGCGCCACGAAGCCCTTGATCATTCCGTGGCGCTCCATCTTCTTGATTCGCTCGTTGACCGAAGGGGTCGTCAGCCCGACGGCGCCGGCGATCTTGGCCTGAGAGAGCTTCCCGTTTCGCTGGAGCATGTCCAGAATGCGGAGATCGATTTCGTCGATCGTCATCCAGAAGCCCTTATAAGATTAGAAGTTTCCTTGTTTACGTCTAA
>JBOGJK010000297.1:0-11679 GCA_050745345.1 Thermoanaerobaculia bacterium | reverse complement strand
CTGATGAACCGATGATCCGATTCTTCCTCGGAGGGCCGTGATGCCACGAAAGGTCCTTGGCGGGTTGATCCAATGCTCCACACCCCTGACCGACCCCTCCGCGCCGATCGAAAAGGTGAAGGAGGCGGCCATCCAGAGGCACATCCCCTTCATCGAGGAGGCGGGAAAGCGCGGCGTGCAGATCCTGGGGCTGCAGGAGGTCTTCAACGGCCCCTACTTCTGCCCCTCCCAGGACCCGCACTGGTACGACATGGCCGAGCCCGTGCCGGGGCCCACCACCGAGCGGATGGCCCAGTACGCCAAGCGCCACCAGATGGCGATGGTCGTCCCGGTCTACGAGCGGGAGCAGGCGGGCATCTACTACAACACCGCCGCGGTCTACGACGCCGACGGGACCTACCTCGGCAAATACCGCAAGAACCACATCCCGCACACGGCCGGCTTCTGGGAGAAGTACTTCTTCAAGCCGGGCAACCTCGGCTACCCCGTCTTCGAGACGCGCTACGCCAGGGTGGGCGTCTACATCTGCTATGACCGGCACTTTCCGGAGGGGGCGAGGCTGCTCGGCTTAAACGGCGCCGAGATCGTCTTCAACCCGTCGGCCACCGTGGCCGGCCTCTCGCAGTACCTCTGGAAGCTCGAGCAGCCGGCCCACGCGGTCGCCAACGGCTACTTCATGGCCTGCTCCAACCGCGTCGGCACCGAGGCGCCCTGGAACCTCGGCAAGTTCTACGGCTCCTCCTATTTCGTGGACCCGCGCGGCAACTTCCTCGCCGTGGGCTCGGAGGACAAGGACGAGCTCGTGACGGCGGAGATGGACCTCGACCTGATCGAAGAAGTCCGCCGCGTCTGGCAGTTCTTCCGCGACCGGCGCCCCGAGACGTACCAGGCGATGGCGGAGATGCTGCCTTGAGGACGCTCGTCCGCGGCGGCACGGTCGTCACGGCGGCCGACCTCTACCGCGGCGACGTCCTGATCGTGGACGAGAAGATCGCCGCGGTCGGGACCAGCCTCGAGGGCCCCGCCGACCGCACGCTGGACGCCTCGGGCAAGTACGTCATCCCCGGCGGCATCGATGTCCATACGCACCTCGACATGCCCTTCGGGGGCACGACCTCCGCCGACGACTTCGAGTCGGGCACGATCGCCGCGGCGCACGGCGGAACGACCTCGATCGTGGATTTCGCCATCCAGCACAAGGGAGAGACGCTGCGCCAGGCCTGGGAAGCCTGGATGAAGAAGGCGGAGGGAAAGGCCGCCATCGACTACGGCTTCCACATGATCATCACGGATCTGCCGGAGAGCGTCGAGAAGGAGATGGACGCGATGGTCGCCCTCGGGATCACCTCCTTCAAGCTCTTCATGGCGTATCGCGGCGTGCTGATGCTCGACGACGGATCGATCTTTCGGGCGCTCCTGCGCACGGCCGGCAACGGGGGCACGATCTGCATGCACGCCGAGAACGGCGACGTCATCGACGTGCTGGTCAAGAGGGCTCTGGCCGAAGGGAAGAGGGCGCCGAAGTATCACGCGCTGACGCGCCCGGCGCGGGCGGAGGCGGAAGCGACGCACCGGGCGATCGCGCTCGCCGAGATGGCCGGAGTGCCCATCTACATCGTGCACCTCTCGGCGGCCGAGGCCCTCGAAATGGTGACCGTGGCGCGCGACCGGGGTCTGCCCGCCTATGCCGAGACGTGCCCCCAGTATCTCTTCCTGTCCTACGCCAACTACGAGGAGCCGGGCTTCGAAGGGGCAAAGTACGTGATGTCGCCGCCGCTGCGCGCGAAGGGGAACGAGGAGAGGCTCTGGAGGGGGTTGGCCGGCAACGACCTGCAGGCCGTCTCGACGGACCACTGCCCCTTCTGCATGAAGGAGCAGAAGGCGCTGGGCATGGGCGACTTCTCGAAGATCCCCAACGGCGCGCCCGGCATCGAGACGCGGATGAGCCTGCTCTTCGACGGCGGAGTGAAGGGCGGCCGGATCTCGGTCAACCGCTTCGTCGAGCTGACCTCGACCGCTCCGGCGAAGATCTTCGGCCTCTTCCCCCGCAAGGGCACGATCGCGCCCGGCTCCGACGCCGACCTCGTCATCTTCGACCCGGAGAAGAAACACACCCTTTCCGCCCGGACTCACCACATGCGAGTGGATTACAACCCTTACGAGGGACGAGAGGTGACGGGCCAGGCAGAGACCGTTCTGTCCAGAGGCAGGGTGATCATCGAGAACGGGGGTTTTGTTGGGAGAGCGGGTGCAGGGTCTTTCCTGAAGAGAAGCCCGAGGGCCTCATGACGAGACAGAAGCTGATGTCGGGCCATCGTTTTGAAAGCCCCTACGAAGGCCGGGAGGTGACCGGCGCACCCGACACCGTGCTCTCGCGCGGCAAGGTCATCGTCGAAGGCGGGAAGTTCGTCGGGCGCGCGGGCGCCGGGACGTTCCTGAAGCCCAACCCCAGGAGTTGACCATGAGCACCACGAAGACGCAGGCGCCAGCGAGCGCGACCAGCCGCGCGGTCCGCGAGAAACACCGCGAGTTTCTCTTCCCGGCCACGATCCAGTACTACCAGGAACCCATCGTCCTGACCGAAGGCAAGGGGCTCCGGATCCGGGACGCCGACGGCAACGAGTACCTCGACTTCTTCGGCGGGATCCTCACCGTCTCGATCGGCCACGCCGACGACCGCGTCAACGCGGCGATCGTGGCGCAGCTCGACCGCTTCGCCCACGTCTCGACGCTCTACCCGACGCTGCCGGTCGTGGAGCTCGCGGAGCGGCTCGCCCGCTTGACGCCGGGCAACCTCAAGCAGTCCTACTTCACCGCCTCGGGCACAGAAGCGGACGAGACGGCCGTCATGATGGCGCAGCTTGCGACCGGCTCGACCGAGATCGTCGCGCTGCGCCACGGCTACTCCGGCCGCTCGATGCTCGCGCAGTCGCTGACGGCGCACTCGACGTGGCGGGCCCTGCCGACACAGGTGGCCGGCATCAAGCACGCGGTCTCCCCCTACTGCTACCGCTGCCCGCTGCACCTGACCTATCCCTCCTGCGGTGTGGCCTGCGCGAAGGACATCGAGGAGCTGATCCGCACGACGACGACCGGCCGCATCGCCGGGTTCCTCGCCGAGCCGATCCAGGGAGTGGGCGGCTTCATCACGCCCCCGCCGGAGTACTTCGAGATCGCCGTCGGCATCGTGAAGAAATACGGCGGCGTCTTTATCTGCGACGAGGTGCAGACGGGCTTCGGCCGCACGGGCGGCGCGATGTGGGGGATCGAGCACTGGGGTATCACTCCCGACATCATGACGATGGCCAAGGGGGTCGCCAACGGCCTGCCTCTCGGCGTCACGATCGCGACCCCGGAGATCGCGGCGGCCTTGAAGGCCCTGACGATCTCGACTTTCGGCGGCAACCCGGTCTCGTGCGCCGCCGCCAACGCCACGATCCGGATCATCGAAGAGGAGAACCTGCCGGCCAACGCGGAGAAGATGGGGCGTCTGCTGCGCGCGGGCCTGGAAGAGCTGCAGCGGCGCTTCCCGAAGTCGATCGGGGAGGTCCGGGGGATGGGTCTGATGCAGGCCGTCGAGCTGGTCGAGGACGAGACGGTCGGAGACCGCACGCCGGCTAAGGCCTTGACCAACCGCGTCTTCGAAGAGACGAAGAAGCGTGGCCTCTTGATCGGCAAGGGCGGGCTCGAGGGGAACGCCTTCCGGATCGCCCCCGCCCTGACCGTCGGCCAGGCGGAGATCGCCGAAGCTCTCGAGATCCTGCGGGAGTCCTTCGAGGGCGCCGGGGCGAAATGAGGGCTCGGGCGTAGAATAGCCTTTTTCCTCAGAGGGCGCCATGAGCACTGATCTCTCGACCGACTTCACCGGCCTTCGCTTCGAGAATCCGTTTCTCCTCTCCTCGGCTCCTCCGACCGAGTCCGAATCCAACATCCTGCGCGCCTTCGAGGCGGGTTGGGGCGGCGTCGTCACGAAGACGATCGGGGTCCATCCCGTCGTCAACGTCAAGGGGCCGAAGACCAACTTCCTGCGCGCCGAACCCGACTCTGCGAACCTCTCCATGAAGAAGCGGCCCGGCACGGCCCTTCACTCCTCGTGGAACTGGGAGCTGATCTCGGACAAGCCGCTCGACTGGTGGATCGGGCGGCTTTCGCGGATCAAGAAGGCCCACCCGGGCAGGGTGCTCGTCGCCTCGATCATGGCCGGCTCCGGCTCCGACGAAGAACTGCGCCACTGGCAGACTCTCGCGAAGGCGTGCCAGGACGAAGGCGTGGACGCGCTGGAGCTGAATCTCTCCTGCCCCCACATGGACCGGCCCGATATGGGCTCGAACATCGGCAAGGACCGGGAGCAGATCTCGATCGTCACCCACGTGGTCAAGGAGGTCGCGCGCGTGCCGATCTGGGCGAAGCTGACTCCCTCGACGACCGACATCGTGGTCGAGGCGCGGGGGGCGTTCCTCGGCGGCGCCGACGCGATCTCCTCCTCGAACACGTTCACCTCGCTTCCCCTGATCGACCCGGAGACTCTGGAGTTCGAGATGAACGTCGAAGGCTTCGTCTCGACGGGCGGCCTCGGGGGGCCGGCGATTCTTCCCCTCTCGCTCGCCAAGATGGCGCAGATGACCGCGGCGCTACCCGACCGGAGCTTCTCCGGCATCGGCGGCATCTCGAACTTCGCCCACGCCCTGAACTACTTCCTGCTCGGCTGCGGCACCGTGCAGGTGTGCACGGCGGCCATGCTCGACCACGCCGTCGGCCCCAACGTGATCCGGGAGCTCGTCCGCGGGATGGCGGAGTTCCTGGAGAAGAACGCCCACCGGGGCTGGAAGAGCCTCGAGGACTTCCGGGGCCTGCGCCGGGATCGTGTCGTCCCCCACTCCGAGATCAAGAGGCCCGACGACGCCCACTACCACGGCGGCTACGAGACCGAAATCGAGCCGGCCGCCGCCTCCACGAAATCCGCGGGTCGCTAGGACGGTCGCCGCCCGCGCGGCGAAACCCGCTATAGTCGCCGGCATTCCGGCGTCCAAAGCGCGAGTGAAGAGAAGAACCGCAGGGTCCTCCCGTCGTCCCATGCGCTCAACGCGGCGCCTGCGCGTGGTCGGCCGCAGCGTTGCGCGGCGGGAGGGGGCCGCGAAGGTCACGGGCGCGGCGAAGTACATCGACGATCTCTCCTTCCCCGGAATGCTCCATGGCCGTACGGTGCGCTCGACCGTGCCGTGCGGGCGGATCCGCGGCATCCGGCTGGGCTTCGACGCGCGGGGCTTCACGGTCGTGGACCACCGCGACGTTCCGGGCAGGAACTTCGTCGCCTTGATCGAGGAGGACCAGCCCTGCCTCGCCGAGCGGGAGGTGCGGCACGCCGCGGAGCCGATCCTGCTGCTCGCCCACGCGGACCGGGAGAAGCTCCTCGCGGCCGAGGTCGAGATCGACTACGAAGCGGGCACCCCCGTCTTCGACCCCGAGCGTTCTCCGAAGACATTCAAGGAGATCACGATCGCCAAGGGCGATCTGGACCGCGGCTTCGCCCGCGCCGACCTCGTCGTCGAGGGCGAGTACCGCACCGGCCACCAGGAGCAGCTCTACATCGAGCCCAACGGAGTGATCGCGGTCCCAGGCAACGGCGGCATCACCGTCTACGGTTCCCTCCAGTGCCCCTACTACGTCCACCGGGCTCTCAAGGTGCTGCTCGCGCTGCCCGACGAGAAGGTGCGCGTCGTGCAGACGGAGACGGGCGGAGCCTTCGGAGGAAAGGAGGAGTACCCGTCGGTGATCGCGGGCCACGCGGCGCTCCTCGCGCTCAAGGCGAAGCGCCCCGTCAAGATCGTCTACGACCGCGTCGAGGACCTGCTGGCGACGACCAAGAGGCATCCGGCGATCGTGCGGGTCAAGACCGGCGTCAAGCGCGACGGCCGGCTGACCGCGATCGAGGCGGACTTTCTGATGGACGGCGGCGCCTATGCCACGCTCTCCCCGGTGGTCCTCTCGCGCGCCGCGATCCACGCGACCGGCCCCTACCGCTGCGGCCACGTTCGGGTCCACGGGCGCTCCGTCATGACCAACACGCCGCCCAACGGCGCCTTTCGCGGGTTCGGCGCGCCGCAGACGCAGTTCGCGGCCGAAGTGCACATGGAGCGGATCGCAGAAACACTCGGGATGGACCCCGTCCGGCTGCGCGAGATCAATGCCCTGCGGCCGGGCGACGAGACCGCGACGGGGCAGCGGCTGGGGCGCGACTGCAGCGCCCTGCCGGTGCTGCGCGAGGCCGTTGACCGCAGCGACTTCCACCGCAAGCGCCGCGCCTGGAAGGGCACCCACCGCGGCATCGGCCTCTCCCTCTTCTTCCACGGATCGGGCTTCACGGGAGGCGGAGAGGTCAAGCTCGCCTCGAAGGCTTCTCTCGAGCTGACGGAGACCGGGGCGCGGATCCTCGTCGCCTCGACCGAGATGGGGCAGGGCACCCGCACGATGCTCGCGCAAATCGTGGCGGAGACGCTCGGTATCCCCTACCGGCAGGTCGAGGTCGCCGATGCCGACACCGCGCGCGTCCCGGACAGCGGACCCACCGTCGCCTCGCGCACCTGCATGATCGTCGGAAAGATTCTGCAGGAGTGCGCCAGAGAGATGCGGCGGCGCCTGGGGCGGTTGAGCCCGCGCGAGTACCTGCGCCGGCACGGCCCGCTCGTCGTGACGAGGCAGTACGTCAAGCCGCCCGAGATCCGGTGGAGCGACGAGACCTACCGCGGCGACGCCTACGGCGCCTACGGCTGGGGGTGCGACGTGGCGGAAGTGGAGCGCGACCCCGACACCGGCGAGATCCTTCCGCGGCGCGTGACCGCCGTCCAGGAGATCGGCCGGGCCATCCACCCAATCCTCGCGAAGGGGCAGATCGAGGGAGGCACCGCGCAGGCGTTGGGATGGGCCCTGCTCGAGGAGGTCGTCATGCGAGAGGGGAGGATGGCCAACGCGCAGTTGACCAACTACATCGTCCCGACCACGATGGACACGCCCGAGATCGAGGCCGTGATTCTGGAGAACCCGTACCGGCGCGGCCCCTTCGGCGCGAAGGGGGTCGGGGAGCTGCCGATCGACGGCCCCGCCCCCGCGGTCGTCAACGCCATGCGGCACCTGGGCCTGGACGTGCGCTCGATCCCGGCGACACCGGAGCGGCTCCTCGATGCGCCGACAGTCGAAAGCCGGCAGGCGGCAGCCGGGCAGCGATGAAGTTATCAATCAACGGCAGGCGCGTGGACCTCCAGGCGCACCCGATGAAGCGCCTGCTCGACGTCCTGCGGGAGGAATGCCATCTCACCGGGACCAAGGAGGGGTGCGGCGAAGGAGAGTGTGGAGCGTGCACGGTGCTCCTGGATGGCGAGCCCGTCAACTCGTGCTTGATCCCCTTCGCGCAGGCGCGCGGCGCCCGGATCACGACGATCGAGGGGCTGAAGGGGAAGACCGCTCTCCAGCGGGCCTTCGTCACCGAAGGGGGCGCCCAGTGCGGCATCTGCACTCCGGGAATGATCCTCGCCGCCGCCGCCCTTTCTCCGCGGGCGAGTCCCGAGCAGATCCGTTTCGGCCTCGGCGGAAACCTCTGCCGCTGCACCGGCTACACCGGCATCTATCGAGCGATCCGGAGAGCGACCGTCGCGCGAAAGCCCCGGGGGACCTCGGGGCGCCGTCCCCGGTCCTCCGTCGGGAGCCGCGGCAAACGGCCTCCCGAGAGACGCCGCTAGAGACCGGACGATCCCGCGGCTGAGAAACCCGGCTGCCGCCGGGGCGGCCGCGCACTACCCCTCCATGCGCCGGAAGACCAGAGAGCAGTTCTGTCCGCCGAACGCGAAGGAGTTGATCAACGCGGCCCGAACCGGCTGACGCCGGGCGGTGTGCGGCACGTAGTCGAGGTCGCATTCGGGATCAGGCGTGTCGAGGTTGATCGTCGGAGGGATCACTCCCTGCCGGATCGACAGCACGCCGGCAATGGCCCCCAGGGGGGCGGCCCCGGCCAGGCAATGACCGATCATGGACTTGATGCCGCTGACCGGGATTTGCCGGGCGCGATCTCCCAGAGCCCGCTTGAGGGCCAGTGTCTCGATCCGATCGTTCAGGACCGTGGCGGTGGCGTGAGCCTGAACCAGGTCGATGTCCTCCGGCTGCAGTTGCGCCCGGGCGAGGGCCTGCACGATGGCCCGCATCGAGCCGTCGCCGTCGGGGCTGCCGGAGGTGGGATGGTAGGCGTCGCTGCTCAACCCGACGCCGGCCAGCTCCGCGAGAATCTCGGCCCCGCGCCCGGTCGCATGCTCGAGAGCCTCCAGGACGAAGACTCCGCAGCCTTCGCCCATCACGAATCCGGACCGGTGAAGATCGAACGGACGGCTGGCGCGCTCGGGTTGTCCGTTCTCGACGGCCAGGAGCCGCATGACCTGGTAGGAGTGCACGAACCCGGGGCTCAAGGCCGATTCCGTCCCGCCGGCGATCACGGCGTCGGCGAACCCGGAGAGGATCATCATCCAGGCCATTGCCAGGGAATGCCCTCCGGTGGCGCACGCGGACGCCACACCGAAGCTGGGCCCTCGCACCCCGAACCGCATCGACACGTTGCCGGCGGCCATGCTCGTGCTGACCCGAGGCACCGTGAACGGACTGGTACTGCGCCTCGGGACCGAATAGTACCGTTGCGCCTGCTCCTCGTACATCGGGCAGTCGGCGATGGCGGTGGAGATCAGGCACGCCACGCGGTCGGGAGGGACAGTCCGGGGGTCCAGGTTCGCCTGGGTCAGCGCTTCCTGTGTGGCCGCGATGGCGAAGTGGGCATACCGGCCCGTCCGCCGGGCCTCACGCGGGTCGAGATAGGCGGAGGGATCGAACCCCTTGACCTCCGCGGCGATCTGGCACTCCTCCCCCGACGGGTCGTAGGCCGTGATGCGCCCGACGCCGGACCTGCCGGCCACCAGACCGGCGAACATCGAGTCGCAGTCATTCCCGACCGGCGAAACCGCGCCCATCCCGGTGACGACCACGCGCCGC
Organism: Thermoanaerobaculia bacterium; assembly: GCA_050745345.1. Lineage (GTDB taxonomy): Bacteria > Acidobacteriota > Thermoanaerobaculia > UBA5066 > Gp7-AA6 > DATBFU01. The sequence continues at coordinate 2,655 of JBOGJK010000297.1, read as the reverse complement.
GGTTCCGGAGTCATGCGCGCGGCGCTCCCGCGGCCGGCCTCGGGGGCTCCGGACGGAAGTGTGCGAACTTGGCTTCTCGGAGAGGTTCCAGAGCCTCCGAGTTTCGATCGAGCCACCCCGCCAGGTCAAGTGGTCTTCGGACGAGGTCGCGGGCGATTCTCCTCCCGGAACGGCCGCCGGGACGGGCGGATCAGGCTCCGCGGCGCGAGTCGGGGTACAGACCGATGCGCGCCCGACTCCCGGACCGGGGGGTGGATTCCCGCCCGTTTCTCGAGGGAAGCCTTCGCTCCCGCTCCTGCGAAGCAGTCCGGAGTGTCCTCTCCCGGGGCCCTCTCTCTTTCGCCGCGGCGCGGCCGGCTCGGGGGTCGGCGAGTGTCTCCCCGGCGAGCCTACCCCGGGGCCGGTTCGTCCGGACCGGCTCTTGCCCCCGGGCAGGCTTGCCGGGCCGCCCGGCGGCCGGGTCGTCTTCCGGTTTGCGCCGGGGCTTGGTACATTGCCGCGAATTCACGACGCGGTCGACGGCGGAGAGTTCGCGCGCCTTCATCGCGTTTCGAGAGGACTTCGAAGCCCTCGCGCTCGCCCGACGGAGACGGAGGACTGAGGACTTAGACCGCGTGCGCTCCCCGATCTCATCTCTGTCGCTCCTCGAGCCGAAATCGTTGCGGGAAGCCCTCCTCATGCTCCGCGACGAAGAGCCTCTCACGCCTCTGGCCGGCTGCACCGATGTCTACGTCAGCCTGAACTTCGGGACACTCCGGGACCGACGCTTTCTGAATCTCTGGCCCCTCGACGCTCTGCGCGGCATCCGCCTTCGAGGCTCGACGCTGTCGATCGGGGCCCTCACGACCTACACGGAGCTCCAGCGTTCGCCGCTCGTGCGCAGGCGCCTCCCGATGCTCGCGGCCGCCGCGCACGAAGTCGGAGGCGTTCAGATCCAGAACCGCGGGACGATCGGCGGAAACGTGGTCAACGCCTCGCCCGCGGGCGACGCGCTCCCGGTGCTGGCCGCGGCGGAGGCGATTCTGGTGCTCACGAGCGCCGGAAGCAGGCGCCGCGTCCCCTTCGACGCCTTCTACACCGGCTACCGGAAGACCGTGCTGCGGCGGGACGAGCTGCTGCTCTCGATCGAGATCCCGGAGATCTCCGGGCGCCAGCACTTCCGGAAGGTCGGGACCCGGGCCGCTCAGGCCATCTCCAAGGTCGTGATGGCGGCGGTCTTCGGCCCTTCGGTGCGGATCGCGCTCGGCAGCGTCGCCCCCACGGTGATCCGGGCCCGGCGGACCGAGGAGCTGCTCGCCTCCGGCGGCTCGATCGCGGATGCGCGGCGCTCTCTCGGGGAGGAGATCGCTCCGATCGACGACCTGAGATCGACCGCCGACTACCGGCGCCGCGTCTGCGCAAACGTCCTCGAGCGCTTCTGGAGGCAGCGCACGTGAAGACGACTCTGACGGAAGCGGCCACCGCACCGATTCTGGAGAACCTTCGCAAGTCGAACGCCGTCTTTGCCAGGCGCTACCCCGGCTTATCCCCGCGCCGTCAGCCCGTGCACACGGTCTACGGCGGCGCGCAGGTGTTCAAGGCCAATTCCGCGGGCAGGCTCGGGGCGCTGGCCCTGCGCGCCCTCGAGGAGTACGCGCCGGATGCCGCCCTCCTCGCCGGGGCGCTCGGCCTGCCGGAGGCGCTCGCGCCGAAAATCTACGAGCGCGTCGTCGGGAAGCTCCGCCGGGAGCCGGTCGAGGACTTCCGGATCGACTTCGAGGACGGCTACGGCAACCGGCCCGATCCCGAAGAGGACGGCCACGCCGTCCAGGCGGCGCGCGAGGTCGCCTCGGGAATGGCCGCGGGGACGCTCCCGCCCTCAATCGGGATCCGCATCAAGCCCCTCACGGAGGAGCTCGCGCGGCGCAGCCTCCGCACACTGGACCTCTTCGTGACGGAGCTCGTCGGAGCAGCCGGGCGTCTGCCCGAGAACTTCGTCGTCACGCTGCCCAAGGTCACGCTTCCCGAGCAGGTCTGGGCGCTCGCCGACGTCTTCGACCGGCTCGAGTCGGGGCTTAAGCTTCCGGGCGGGGCGCTGCGCCTCGAGCTCATGATCGAGACGCCGCAGTCGATCCTCGGCGAGCAGGGTGAAGTCAACGTGCTGCGGCTCGTCGAGGCGGCGCGCGGCCGCTGCGGATCCGCCCACTTCGGCACCTACGACTACACGGCCTCCCTCCAGATCACGGCCGCCCACCAGCACATGGCGCACGCCGCCTGTGATTTCGCCAGGCACGCGATGCAGGTGGCTCTGGCAGGAACCGGCGTCTGGCTCTCCGACGGCGCGACCAACATCCTGCCCGTCCCCATCCACCGCGGGGCCCCCGGAGGCCCGCCGCTTTCCGCCGCGCAGGTCCGGGAGAACCGCGACGCCGTCCACGCCGCCTGGCGGCTCCACTACGGCCACGTCCGGCGCTCCCTCGAGCACGCCTACTACCAGGGTTGGGACCTCCACCCCGCCCAGCTTCCGACCCGCTACGCCGCCCTCTATTCTTTCTTTCTCGAAGGCCTCGAGGCTGCCTCCGCGCGCCTGAAGAACTTCGTCGAGAAGGCAGGGCAGGCCACGCTGATCGGCGAAGTCTTCGACGACGCCGCCACGGGCCAGGGCCTCTTGAACTA
>JBOGJK010000296.1:0-3963 GCA_050745345.1 Thermoanaerobaculia bacterium | reverse complement strand
CCTCCTCGCAGGCGGCAACCCTCAGATCGCGAAGGCCGACGGCGACGCCCCCGTGCAGGCCTACATCGCGGCCATGCCGGGCTGGAAAAGCGACGTCGGGCGCCGCCTCGACGCGCTCATCGTGCGCACCGTCCCCGGCGTGCGCAAGGCCGTCAAATGGAACTCGCCCTTCTACGGAGTCGAGGGCCAGGGCTGGTTCCTCAGCTTCCATACCTTCACGAACTACGTCAAGGTGGCTCTCTTCCGCGGCACGTCGCTGCGTCCTGTCCCCCCCGGCGAGTCCAAGCACAAGGAAGTGCGCTGCCTCGACATCCACGAGGACGACCAGCTCGACGAGGCGCAGTTGGCGACGTGGATCCGGCAGGCGGCCGCCCTGCCCGGCTGGGTCCCGTAGCGCCGGCAGGGATCCTCGCAAGCAGTCCGTCACGGCACGGAGCCGCGACCTGACCATTGGCACCCGTCGCCCCGCCCCGAGCGCCCCCGTCCCTCTCGCTCACATTCGCCAACGTGTATTGCCGGCGCAATATGCGGTTCCCAAGGCCGCCGGCGACGGCGCCGTGCAAGCCTGGTTGAGATCTCGCAGGTTGGCTACTCGGATGATGGCCGATGGGCTCTTGTGTTCCTTCGTCGCCAGGTCGCGGCATCGTGCGATGTCGGCGAGTACTACCTTCTCGAGAAGGTTGAGGACAATTGGCAGATCAGGGCGCACGCGGTGCGGTGGATATCGTGAGTATCCCGCTGGCGCCGAACCCGCGTCGCACACGACCGACGAATCAGGAAGCGAGGCGGGACCGCTGTCGAGGCGGCGCCGCTTCAGGTGCGCGGGTGGGCGCGGAAGGAAAGAAGGCGGCCGCGGCTCTTGACGGGATCGCTCGCCCCGACCGGCTCCGCAAAGGCATCGGCAGGCAGCCCCGCGGTGTTTGAGACCCAGCTCAAGATCTCGTCGGCGAAATCGGGATTGAGCTCCTTCATCCGCCGGTAGGCCCGCTGGGCGGTGTCACGCTTTCCCTGCTTGAGGGTGTTGGTCGCGATCGTGCGCCAGGCGGCGGCGTTGGCCGGCCTCAGGCGAATCGCTTCGCGCACGGCCTGATCCGATTCCGCAAAGAGGCCCATCTCGGAGTAGAGGCTGGCGAGCTCGCTCCACAGGTCGGAGCGCACCGGATGCCACCGGGAGGCCTCGCGGTAGGCCGCGACGGCGCCGTCGCGCTCGCCCAGCTCCCGCAGCGCGCGGCCCAGCTCCAGGCCCGCGCCGGCCGCGTCCTCCGGGTCGAGCCGGAGGGCCTCCCGGAACCCGGCCACCGCCTCCCGAACCGCGCCCGAGCGGCGGCGGGCAATCCCGAGGCTGCGCCAGAGCGCGGGATCCCCCGGAGCCTGGTCGAGCGCCGCCTCGCGGTACCGCAGCTCCTCCCCGAACCGCCCGAGCTCCATCGCCGAGGCAGCCAGCAGCGAGAAGATCCGCACCGTCGCGCGGCCCGCGGAAACCACCCGCTCCAGGACCTCGATCGCCCGCTCGAAGTCGCGCGTCTCGAAGTAGGCGCTGCCCAGCCGCTCCCACAACTCCGGCGTTTCGTTCTCGAGCCGCGGGAGGAGCTCTCCCAACGCCTGCGCGGCGGCCCCGAAGTCTCCGCGGCGGTAGGCGGAGAGTCCCCGGCAGATCGATTCCTCGATCAGGTCGGAGGTTCTGCCTGACCCGAGCCCCTGCAACTCGCCCACCGTCCAGGAATCTGCGCCCGGCCGGGGCCGCCGTCAAATCAATAGTTTCTATTTCTGATATAAACCGAGACTATAGGGACGAACGGTGGAGATCCAGCAGGCGCGCGTCTTCCTCACCGTCGCCCGGGAGGGCAGCTTCAGCGCCGCCGCGCGGAGGCTCTATCGCACGCAGCCGACGGTCACGATGGCGGTGCAGAAGCTCGAGCGGGAGCTCGGCGCCCGGCTCTTCGAGCGTGTCGGGCACGGCGTGCGGCTGACGCACGCCGGGCAACGGGTGCTCGACTCGGTGGGGCCGCTGATCGAGCAGTGGGACCGCACGGCCAACCGCCTCCAGGAGCCGGCCGATGGCGTCCTGCGGGGCCCGGTGCAGGTCGGCGCCGGCGAGGCCGCGATTCTGTACCTGCTGCCGGGCCCGATCCGCGCGTTCCTCAGGCGGCACCCGCGCGTGGAGGTCGTCCTGCGCCACCAGTCGGCCGACGACACTCTCGGGAAGCTACGGCAGGGTGAGATCGACTTCGCCCTGCGCTCGCTGCCGGAGCCTCCCACCGACATGGCGTTCTCTCCCTTTCGGACCGCGGACCGGCTGCTCATCGCGCCGCGCAACCACCCGATCCACCGCGCCCGGAGCCTGACGCTGGAGATCCTTTCCCGCCATCCCTTCATCCTCCCGTGGCCCGGGTCGGCCACGCGCAAGCTGGTCGAGGGGGTCTTCGCCGAGCGAGGCCTGCCGTTGAAGGTCTCGCTCGAGGCGGGAGGCTGGGAGACGATCAAGCGCTACGCGGGACTGGGGCTGGGCATCGCCGTCGTGCCCGACTTCTGCCTCGAGCAGACGGACCGACGCCTGGCCGTGCGACCCGCGCGCCACCTCTTCGGTCAGGACACCTACGGCATCGTCACCAAGCGCGGACGGGAGCTTTCCCCCGCCGCGCGGGCCCTGGCAGCCGAGATCGCTCCGCGCGGGTTCTGACACGGAAGCCGGCCCCTCGCGCCGGGGGGCCCGGACGTCTCTTGTCCGGGCCGCCGCGCGAGGATCTCCCCGCGGCGCGGCCGCCGCTTTGGAAAACTCCGGGAAACAATCAGAATGAACTTTCCTGTGCCCTTCCAGCCTTCGCTTCCCTTCGATGAGCCGTCGGAGCCGCAAGGCCCGAGGCCCGCGCCGCTGCCCGGGGAGTCCCGCCTCGTCGAGGAACTGGCTCGCGTCTGTCGGGAGTTGCCGCTCGAGGAAAAGATCCTGGTCGCTCCGTCGCTCGCGGTCGGCCACCAACTCACCGAGCGCCTCGCGCGCGGCGGCACGCCCTGGGTCAACCTGCGCGTCGAGACCGTCCGAACCCTCGCGCACGCTGTCGTGGGTCCCGAGCTCGCTCTCGACGGCTGGCGCCTGCTCTCCCGGGCCCAGGCCCTCGCGCTCGTCGAGCAGGCCTGCGCGGAGGCGCTCGGACCCGACTCCTACTTCGGCGGACTCCAGGACCGGCCCGGGCTCCACCGCGCGCTGCAGGAAACCTTGGACGAGCTGCGGGCCGCCGGGATCGATCCGGAGCGGCTTCCGGCGGGCGCCTTCGCGCATCGAAAGAAGCACCGGGAGCTGCGGGAGGTCTTCCGGCGCTACGCCGCGGCGCTGGAGGCGGGACGATACGTTGACAGCGTCGAAGTGCTGCGCCGGGCCGTCGACGCTCTCGAATCGGGGCGCTCCGGATCGGCCGGGGACCGTTACCTGCTGCCAGAAGCGACCGCGCTCTCGGCGCTCGAGCGACGCTTCCTGGAGAGGCTCGCCACGGGACGCCTCGTCCGGATCGCGGAGGATCCGCCCGAGGCCTGGACCGCGCTCGCCCGCCGCACCCGGCTCTTCCGCGCGACGGGGGAGGAAAACGAGGTCCGCGAGGTCTTCCGGCGCATCCTCCGCGGCGGAATTTCCTTCGACGACGTCGAGATCCTTCACACCGATCCCTCCGTCTATCCGGCCCTGCTTTGGGAGCTCGCCCGCGAGCAGGAGATTCCCTGCACGTTCGCCAGCGGGATCGCCGCGAGCTTCACGCGGCCGGGCCGCGCGGCCCTCGCGTGGCTCGACTGGATCGGGCAAGGGTTCGCGGCGGAAGTCCTGCGCGAAGCGCTGGCGTCCGGAGCGCTGACGCTGCCGTGGCGGGAGGGACCGGAGGACGCTTCGGGAAGCCGCGCCGCCGCCCGCGCCTTGCGCGAGGCCGGCATCGGCTGGGGGCGCGAGCGCCACCGGCGCTGCCTGGACCATCTCGTCGC
>JBOGJK010000295.1:0-2937 GCA_050745345.1 Thermoanaerobaculia bacterium | reverse complement strand
ACGTAGTACTGCACGCCCTTGCGGGCCCGTTGGACCTGGCCGACCAAGTCCTCGAAGTCCGCCGGCCGGTTGACGAAGTCGATCTCGTTGGTGTCCACGACCAGCAGCGGGGTCTCCTCGTAGTGGTAGAAGTAGTAGTTGTAAGCCTCGATCAGCTGGGCGACATACTCCGGCCCGATCCCCTTCTCGAAGGAGCGCCCCGCCTTCTTGATCCGCTTCATGCAGGTCTCCAGCGACCCCTGCAGGTAGATCACCAGGTCCGGCTTCGGGACCGACTCGGAAAGCAGGGAATAGAGCTTGTCGTAGATCATCAGCTCCGAGTCGTCCAGGTTCAGGCAGGCGAAGATCTTGTCCTTGGCGAAGTGGTAGTCGGCCACCACGAGGTTGGAGAAAAGGTCGATCTGGGCGATCTCGCGCTGCTGCTGGTAGCGGGAGAGCAGGAAGAAGAGCTGCGTCTGAAAGGCCGAGCCCTTCTTCTTCTTGTAGAAGTCGGGAAGGAACGGGTTGTCCACGTCCTCGAGGATCTGGGTGCCGTGGAACTTTCGGGAGAGCATCTCGACCAGCGACGTCTTCCCCACGCCGATCGGGCCATCCACCGCGACATGGCGGAGCTTCACGTCGCCTTCGGACGGGATGGCCATCGCCAGGATTCTAAGACGTAAACCGTGAATCGGGAATCGTGAACCGACGGCACCGCGGCATCTCCGGTTCACGGTTCACGGCTTACGGTTCACGTCCTCGTCAGTACATCCGCGATCCCGCAGGCGGCGAGCGCGACGGACACGAACCCGTTTGCCGCGAAGAACGCGGTGTCGACGCGCGAGAGGTCTCCCGGCCTGACGATCGCGTGCTGGAAGAGGAGCGCTGCCGCGGTCAGGCCGATGCCGGCCGCGAAGAGCCAGCCGCCGCCGGAGAGACGCCAGACGCCGAAGAGCAAGAAGACCATGAGCGCATGGAGCGCCGCGGAGACGGCCAGCGCGCGGCGGGCGCCCCACCGGGCCGGCAGCGAGTGAAGGCCCGCCTTCCGGTCGTGCGCTTCGTCCTGCAGCGCATAGATCAGGTCGAACCCCGCCGCCCAGCAGAGGACGGCAGCACCCAGCAGCAGGGGCAGGGCCGCGAAAGAGCCGCGCACCGCGATCCAGGCGCCCACCGGCGCCAGGGCGAGGCAGAGGCCCAGAACCAGATGCGAGAGCCACGTGAACCGCTTCGTGTAGGCGTAGAGAAGGAGAAGCGCCAGCGCGACGGGGGAGAGCCACAGCGTCAGGCGGTTCAGGCTCGCCGCGGCGGCGAAAAAGAGCACGATCGAGGCCGTGAGGAAGATCCCGACGAAACGCACGGAGAGCGTTCCGGAGGGAAGGGCGCGGGAGGCCGTGCGCGGGTTGGCGGCGTCGATCTCCCGGTCGGCGAGCCGGTTGTGCGCCATCGCGGCGCTGCGGGCGGCGACCATGGCGAGCAGGATCTTGCCGAGCGTCGGCCCGTCGGGCCACGAGCCTGCGGCGAGCACGGCGGAGAGCAGCGCGAAGGGGAGCGCAAAGAGCGTGTGCGAGAACTTGATCATCTCGAGGGTCGTCCGGAGCGACCGGCCCGCCTCCGAGATCGCGCTCACGGCCTCCGCCTTCCGCGGCGCTTCCCTTTCCAGCGGAAGTCCTCGCCCCCGATCGCGAGGCCGAGCAGTCCCGCCACCCGCACGCAGTAGGCGTCGAGGAAGCGCCCCATGTCGGGCGAGTCCACGTAGAAGGCCGGGGAGGGGGGCGCCACGATCGCGCCCGCCCGTGTCGCTCGGTGCATGTTCTCGATGTGGACCAGGGAGTAGGGGGACTCCCGGAAGGCGAGAACCAGCGGCCGGCGCTCCTTCAACTGCACGTCGGCGGCGCGCTGCAGGAGATCGCGCGAGATGCCGTTGGCGATCGCGCCGAGCGTGCCGCCGCTGCACGGGATGACGATCATTCCCAGGACGGGATAGGAGCCGGAGGCGATCGCCGCGCCGACCTCCTCGTTGGGGTGCAGCACGATGCGGCGGACCTTGGCCCGCGGGGCTGCGAGCCTCGAGACCCAGTCCGAGGGCGTCCGGATGCCCGGGTCGATCTCGTTTCGCGCCACCTCGAGGGAGGCCTCGGAGAAGACGAGGTGGAGGCGCGAGAGGCGCGCCTCGAGCGCCCGCTCGACGAAGCGCCGCGCGAGCCACGCCCCCGAACCTCCGGAGACCCCGACGACGAGCTCCCGACCCGCCATGCGGGCGAAGTCTAACGTCGCCGTCCGCATCCGCACCGTCTGACAAAGCTTTCTCCACCCGGCAAGAACCCTTTCGCCCGGCACAACGCGTTGTCGTCAAAGGCGTTGGCCGGATTCGGGAGGAGGGGGTGTCAAGAGAGCCGTCCTGTCCGCCTCGCCCTCGTGTCCCCCCGGACGCGCAGCAACACGCGTGCAATCAGCGTTTGCGGCTCTCCGCTCTCTCCGGCACGGCTTTCGCCCTCCTCGGGCTCCGCCAACAACTTCGAGGAGGTGCCGATGGAGAACGCCTGACCGAGGGGACCCGATGAGGACACACCCAGGAAAGCAACGAAACGAGAACCCTCACCAAAAACGAAAGGAGATCCGCATGTCCTTGAAGATTGCTCGAAGCGCGGTCGCCTCCCTGCTCCTGGCCGCCGCCTCCGCGCTCGCGGGAGAGACCGAGACCACCGCGGCGCCGCAGGCCGCGGGCAAGGTGAACATCAACCAGGCGTCGGCCGCGCAGATCGCCCTTCTGCCCCGGATCGGCGCGAAGGTCGCCCTTCGCGTCGTCGACTACCGCAAGGAGCACGGCTCCTTCTCGCGCCCCGAAGAGCTCATGGAGGTCAAGGGGATCGGCGAGAAGCTCTTTCTGGTCTTGAAGCCCTACGTCACGGTCTCCGGCCCGACGACGGTGACCGAGAAGATCCGCTCAGGCTCCTCGGG
>JBOGJK010000294.1:0-1509 GCA_050745345.1 Thermoanaerobaculia bacterium | reverse complement strand
CCTGCCGCCGCTGCTCGACCAGAGCCGCAATGAAAAGATCCGGCCCGGGACGCCGGGGTATCTCGACGCCTCTGTCGGATGCGAAATCCTGGAACGGCCCACGACTCAGGTCACGCGAGCCATGGGAGACGTCCATCCCTTCGGAAATCCGCACTACTGGCTCGACCCGAACAACGGACGGGTGATCGCCCGCGCGATCGCCGCCAAGCTCTCCGCGCTCGATCCGGCGGGCGCATCCGAGTACACTGCCAACCTCGCCGCCTTCGAAGCGCTTCTCGCCGCCGGAGAGCGGAGGTGGGACGCCGCGCTCGGCCCCTACGCGGGAACCGAGGTCGTGACGTATCACAACTCCTGGCCCAACTTCCTGAAACGATTCAAATTGGTGGCCGCGGGATACATCGAGCCCAAGCCGGGAATTCCACCCTCTCCCTCGCACACGCTGGAGATCATCAACCTGATTCGCCAAAAGAAGATCCCCGTGATCCTGATGGAGCCCTACTTCGATCAGAGGACTCCGCGGTCGATCGCCGACAAGACGGATGCCCGCCTCCTCCGGTTCATCCCTTCCGTCGGCGGCCTTCCCGAGGCGAAGGATTACGTCGCGCTCTTCGACTATGACGTCAGACTGCTGGCGGCGGCACTCACAGCCCAGAAAGGGGCAAAGCCATGAGCGTTTTCGAGGTCCTGCTTCCCGCCTTCGTGGCGGGACTGATCTTGACGGGAATGCTCGCCTACCTGAGAGTGCACGTCGTCGAGCGTGGCGTCATCTTCGTGGACCTCTCGCTCGCGCAGATCGCCGCGCTGGGCACCACGGTCGGGGCTTTGTTCGGGTACGACATGCACTCCCGGGCAGGCTATTTTTTCTCGCTGGGCTTCACCTTCCTCGGCGCGGCGGTTTTCGCTTTCTCGCGGGTTCACCGCAGCACCCGGATCCCCCAGGAGGCGATCATCGGAATCGCGTATGCCGTCGCCGCGGCCGCCTCCATCCTGGCGATGTCCAAGGTGACGGGGGAAACCGAGCACCTCAAGGAGATGCTCGTCGGCAACATTCTGTCCGTGTCCTGGTCGGAGCTCGCGCGGACGGCCCTCCTCTTCGCGCTGATCGGCGTCTTCCACTTCGCGCTTCGCCGGAGGTTCCTGCTGATCTCCCTCAACGAACCCGAGGCCGAGCGCCAGGGGCTCTCGATTCGGTTCTGGGACTTTCTCTTCTACGTGTCGTTCGGCTTCGTCGTCAGCTCGGCCGTCGCGATCGCGGGCGTCCTGCTCGTCTTCTCCTACCTGATTGTGCCCGCCGTCTCGGCGATGCTCTTCTCCGAGCGCCTCGGGCCGCGGCTGGCCATCGGCTGGGCCACGGGCGCGGTCGTGTCGGCGGCGGGTGTCTATCTCTCCTACTTCTGGGATCTCCCGACGGGTGCAACGATCGTGACGACACTCGGCGCGGCGCTGATCCTGCTCGGGGCCGTCCGGCGCGTCGTGGCGGCCCGGGCGACCCGCGGTGCCGTCCCCGAA
>JBOGJK010000293.1:0-4587 GCA_050745345.1 Thermoanaerobaculia bacterium | reverse complement strand
CGTATCCCGCGCGGCCCCCCGAGCGGACGCGCTGGATCCTCGAGCGCCGCGGGAGGCGCGAGGCGCTCGACCCCTTGCGCCCGGCCGGCTTCCTGCTCGAGCGCGAGCGCGCGGAGACGGGAGAGATCGTGGAGGTGGCGACCGTCTTCCTGACCAACCGGGAGTGCCCCTGGCACTGCCTGATGTGCGACCTGTGGACGCGGACTCTGACCCAACCGGCCCCGGCGGGCGCCATCCCACGGCAGATCCGAACGGCCCTCGCCGCCCTTCCGCCGGCCCGCCGGATCAAGCTCTACAACGCCGGCAGCTTCTTCGACCCGAAGGCGATCCCGCCGGGGGAGTACGAGGAGATCGCGGACGAGCTCGCCCCCTTCGACCGCGTGATCGTCGAGTCGCATCCCGCGCTCGTCGGAGAGGCGTGCTTCCGGTTCGCCTCGCTCCTCGACCACCCGCTCGAGGTCGCGATGGGCCTCGAGACCGTTCACCCCACCCTGCTCCCGCGCTTGAACAAGGGGATGCCGCTCGCGATGTTCCGGCGCGCCGCCGACGCCCTCGCCCGGCGCGGCGTCGCCCTCCGCAGCTTCGTCCTCGTCGGCCTTCCTTTTCTCTCGCGCGAAGAGTCGCTCGACTGGTGCCACCGTTCCGTCCAGTTCGCGTTCGACTGCGGCTCGACCGCAGTCTCGCTCATCCCGACTCGCGCCGGAAACGGTGCCCTCGACGCTCTGGCCGATCGGGGGGAATTCCTCCCGCCGACACTCGGAATGCTCGAAGAAGCGTCGGGCTGCGGCATCCAGCTCTCCCGCGGGTGCGTCTTCGCCGACCTGTGGGACCTCGACCGGCTGCGCACGTGCGGGAGCTGCTTTGCGGCGCGGCGGCGGCGCCTCGAGACGATGAACCTCGAGCAGACCGTCCCGGCGCCCGTTGCGTGCCAGGATTGCGGAGGAGGCCGTTGAGTCTCGCGGCCGACCTGGCGGTCGTGGGCTCGGGGTTCGGGGGCTCGCTCGTCGCGCTCGTGGCGCGGCGCCTCGGCCGGACGGTCGTGCTCCTCGAGCGGGGCGCCCATCCGCGTTTCGCGATCGGGGAGTCCTCTTCGCCCCTCCCGAACCTGCTCCTCGAGTCGCTCGCCGACCGCTACGGCCTGCCGCGGCTGCGCCCTCTGTCGAAGTGGGGAACCTGGCGGCGCGCCTACCCGCAGGTGGCCTGCGGCCTGAAGAGGGGCTTTTCGTTCTATCGCCACGACTTCGATCGCCCGTTCGTCGCCGACCCGGAGCGGCGCAACGAGCTCCTCGTCGCCGCGAGCCCTCGCGACGAGGTCGCCGACACGCACTGGTACCGCCCCGACTTCGACCACTTCCTGGTCCGCGAGGCCGAGGAGGCGGGCGCCGTCTACCTCGACCGCACCGTCCTCGACCGTGTCGAGGTTTCCGAAGACCGGGCCGTCCTCGAGGGGGAGCGGGCGGGTACCTCGGTTCGCGTCGAGGCGCGTCTGCTCGTGGACGCCTCGGGGCCGCGTGGTTTCCTCTGGAGGTCCCTCCGTCTCCCGGAGCGCAAGTTCCCGTATCTGCCGCGGACCTGCGGCCTCTTCACGCACTTTGCCGGCGTGCGCCGGCTGGACGAGATGGGGATTTCGACGGAGTCCGCCATCGCTCCCTACCCGCCCGACGACGCCGCGCTCCACCACGTCTTCGACGGCGGATGGATCTGGGTCCTCCGGTTCGCAAACGGGATCACCAGCGCCGGCGTCGCCGCGGCGGAGACGCTCGCCCGGAAGGCCGGCCTCTCGGATGGAGCGCCCGGATGGGACAGGCTCCTCGAGCGCCTCCCGACGGTGCGGGACCAGTTCGCCGCGGCGAAGGCCATGCTTCCCTTCGTGTACCGGCCGCTGCTTCCTTTCCGGGCGGCTGTCGCGAGCGGGCCGGGATGGACGCTTCTTCCCTCGGCGGCCGCCTTCGTCGATCCGCTGCTGTCGACCGGGTTCCCCCTGACGCTGCTCGGGGTCGAGCGCCTCGGGCGGGCACTCGAGGAGGACTGGGGCTCGCGCCGCCTTCCGGCGCGCCTCGAGGCGGATGGGCGAAAAACGCTCTCCGAGGCAGACACCGCCGCCCTGCTCATTGCGGCGCTCTACGCGAGCTTCTCCGATTTCCCGCTCTTCGTGGCCCTCTCGAAGCTCTACTTCGCGGCCGCGAGCTTTTCGGAAGCCGCCCGCCGGCTTTCCCGCCCGGAGCTTTCGGGCTCGTTTCTCTGCGGCGACCGGACGCCCTTCGGACAGGAGCTGCGACGCGCGTGCCGCAAGGCGATCGCGCTCGGCGGCCGGGGCGCGGCGGAGCCGGGCGCCAGAGACCACCTCCTGTCGGACATCGAGCGCGCGATCGAGCCGCTCGACGTCGCGGGGCTGACGCGCCCGGGACGGCGAAACTGGTACCCGGTCCTGGCTGAGGACCTGCTCGAATCGGCAGGCAAGCTCGGGGCCACGCGCGTCGAGATCGAGCGGCTCCTCGAGCGGACGGGATTCTTCGCGCCGCCGGCCGGTACGGAGCCGGACCCTACTTCGCGTCCGTCGGCTTCTCCTCCCCTTTCCAGAAGAACTTAGGCGGCGGGGCGGGAGAGGGCCACTCGCGGCGCATGGTCCCGGCGTCGTAGAGCTCGCCGTTCTTGACGACCCAGCGGATCTTTGCGGTCGCGTGGATGTCGGCCAGGGGGTCCTCGTCCAGGACGACGAGGTCCGCGAGCTTGCCCGGCTCGATCGAGCCCAGGTCGGGTGCCAAGCCGATCTTGTCGGCCGCGAGGATCGTCGAGGCGCGCAGCGCTTCCATGGGAGTCATCGCGCCGGGCGAGCCCGGGGGCTGCCCCTCCCCCGCCATGGCCCACAGCTCCCAGTGCGGCCCCAATCCCTGGAGCTGCCCGTGGGCGCCCAGCGACACGTTGCCTCCCGCCCGCATCACGGCCGCCACACCGCGCGCCACCGTCGGGAACTGATACTCGGACGGATCGATCCACGGGTGGCGCCGCGCCATCACGTCGAGCGACCGGTGAGGCACGAAGCGGTTCAGCTTCGGGTCGTCGTGCGGGTTCTGCGTCTGCCAGTAGTAGAGCTCTCCCCAGGGCCCGCCGTAGGAGACGAGCAGCGTCGGCGTGTAGAACGTTCCCGACTTCGCGGCCAGATCGACGACGTCGCGGTGCAGTTCGACCGGAAGGGAGTGCTCGAAGGCCGTGTAGCCGTCGAGCATCATCGTGATGTCGGTGTGCAGCTCCCCGGCCCCTTCGGCCGTCAGCAGCATGCGCTCCTCCCGGCACGCCTCGGCGAACCAGAGGCGCTGCGAGCGCCGCGGCTGCTGGTACACCTTGATCATGCGGGCGCCGTACGCCTTCATGCGCCGCACCTGCCGGCGCGCGTCCTCCTGGTCGTTGACCTCGGCGAAGATGTCGGTCTGCTGCCCGCCGTAGAGCACGTCGCCCGAGGAGTAGACGCGAGGCCCGGTCATCAGCCCCGCCTCCACCATCTCCGCCTGGGCGAAGACGTCGAGCGAGGGCGCGGAGGGGTCGTAGACCGTCGTGACGCCGTAGGCGAGATTGGCGATGTACTCCCACTTGTTGTCCGGGAAGAGCTCGAAGCCCGAGTAGTGCAGGTGGGCGTGCGTGTCGATCAGGCCCGGGATCACCGTCTTGCCCCGCGCGTCGAAGAGCCGGGCGCCCGCGGGGACGGCGACCGCGCCCGAGGGGCCGACCGCCGCGATGCGGTTGCCCGTCACGAGGATGTCGGCGTCCTGCAGCGCATCGTTCCCCTTCATCGTCAGGACGCGGGCACCGCGCAGCACGAAGGAGCCTTCGGGCGCCGCGCGCGGCATCGAAAGCCGCAGGACGATCTGCTCGGACTTGGGCACGCGCACCTTCGGCTCGTCTTCCTTCTTCTCGGAGTCCCCGGCTTTCTTGCCAGCCTCCGAAGCCTTCTTCTCCCGCGCTTTCTTCTTTTCCTCCTCCACGAACCGGATCGCCGAGGCAACCGGCAGGCGATGGAACGTGCTCGCGAGCCCCCACGTGATCGTCTTGCCGCCGTCGGCCCAGCCGACGTAGCCGCCCGCGTCTCCCGAAAGGCGCCAGACCGGCACCGAGCCCTCCTTTAGCCCCACCTCGGGCGGCTCCTTGGTCTGGACCGGGGGCAGCGCCGTCACGTAGACGTTGTCCCGCGAGGTCAATACGACCCACTGTCCGTCGGGCGAGGGGACGACATCACCCACCGCCGGAAAGCGCAGGTGCGCCTTCTTGTCGGTCCCGTCGAGCCGTACCGAGACCAGGTCGTTCTTCGGATCGTCCGTCGGCTTCTTGGCCGGGATCGGGTCGCGGTAGTAGATCCGGGCGCCGTCCTTCGCGAAGAAGGCCTGCGGGTGGAACTTGAAGGTGTCCGCAAGGCGCACCGAGGTGATCCGCTGCGGCTCGCCCCCCGACGAAGGCAGCCACGCGATCTCGAAGAGCTCCTCCTCCTCGGGCTGCTGGCCGCGGAACTCCAGGCCCGAGCCGCGGACGACGACGAGGCGGTCTCCGGAGGGAGACCACTGCGGGTTGGCGTAATGGGCGCGAGTCTTCGTGAGC
>JBOGJK010000292.1:0-1516 GCA_050745345.1 Thermoanaerobaculia bacterium | reverse complement strand
GTCGGGGACCTCGCCCAGGGTGAGCATCGCGAGCGCCTCCCGCACGGTGACGTTTCGGTCGCGCGCCGGGTCGTCGAGGCGCTCGGCCAGCTCCGCGACGAAGCGGGGATAGACTTCCTCGCCGACGCGACCGATCGGGAACTTGCGGAGCGGCATGTGAAGACGCGCACCCTAGCAAAGCGACCCCACCCAGTCAAACTCGCGCTGTCGGCGCTTCTGCTCGCGGCGGCGTTGCCCGCGCAGGACCCTGCCGAGCCGCCGGAGGGCGCGCCCCGTCCGAAGCTTCTGCCGGCCCCCTCCGGCGCGGTGCCGAGGGCGCGGGTGAACGAGAAGGCGCTCTCCTCGACGGTCGCGGAGCTGGTCGACTGCGGCACGCGGCATTCCCTCTCCTCCTGGGACGATCCGAAGCGCGGCATCGGCTGCGGGCGCGACCGCATCGTCGGGCGGTTCGGGGCAATCGCCGAGGAAACGGGAGGACGCCTCGAGGTCTCCGTCGACCGCTTCGAGGCCGCCTCGCCGCGAACTCACGACAGACCGGCGAGGCTGGAGAACGTGCTCGCCTTCCTGCCGGGAAGCGACCCGGCTCTCGCGAAGACGGTCTTTCTCGTCTCGGGGCATTACGACTCGATGCCCTCCTCCGTCATGGATTCCGAGAGCGACGCGCCGGGCGCCGACGACGACGCCTCCGGGGTCGCCGTCTCGATCGAGTGCGCGCGCCTGCTCGCACCGGGGACCTTTCGCTCCACACTGCTCTTCGCCGCGGTCTCGGGGGAGGAGCAGGGGCTCCTCGGGGGAAAGCGGCTCCTCAAGTACCTCCGGGAGAAGGGGTACACGGTCGGCGGGTTCCTGAACAACGACATCGTGGGGGCGGACTTTTCTCCCGGCGGGCCGCACCGCGTGCGGGTCTTCTCCGAGGGAGGTCCCGACGGGATCGATTCCCCGTCGCGCGATCTCGCCCGCACCGTGGAGGAGATCGCGGGCAGGGACGTCGTGCGCCTCGTCTTCCGCCTCGACCGTCTCGGCCGCGGCGGGGACCACCGACCGTTCGTCGAGGCGGGGCTTCCCGCCGTGCGCTTCACGGAGCCGCTCGAGAACTACGACCACGAGCACCAGACGCCGCGCGTCGAGGAGGGGCGCGAGTACGGCGACTGGCCCAGCTTCCTGAATCTCGCGTTCCTCGGCAATGTCGCCCGCGCCAACGCCGAGACGCTGAGGCAGCTCGCTCTGGCGCCCGCGGCGCCCACGGAGGTGGCCGTCTCCGGCGGCGTGACGCCCGACGCGAAGGTCGGCTGGTCCGCTCCGGAGGACGGCGAGCGCGCCGGCTTCGAGATCCTGTGGCGGGAGACGACGGAGCCGCGCTGGTCGGTCTACGACTTCGTGCCGGCGGCCGGCGAAATCGTGCTCCAGGGCGTCTCCACCGACAACCGCTTCTTCGCGGTCCGGTCGGTGGGAAGAAACGGCGCACGCTCGATCCCCGTCGCGGCGACCCTGAAGCCTCCTCCACCGAAGAAATGAG
>JBOGJK010000291.1:0-5778 GCA_050745345.1 Thermoanaerobaculia bacterium | reverse complement strand
GTCCTGGCGGGGCTCAACAGCGACCAGACGTTCTTCTCCAACACCGTCCTGATCTTCGGCGACAACCTGGGAGACCGGCGCTTCGTCGCGGTGATCTCCTCCCTGTCGACCTTCACGCAGTTCTTCTTCTCCTACTCGGATCTGAGCCGCCGCCTCCAGAAGGGTGTCCAGCTCTTCGACGTTCGGACGTACTACTTCGGCTTCGATCCGACGACCGGACAGGTGGAGCGGGTTCGCCAGGCCGCGCGGTACACCGGTGGCTACTTCACGGGCCTCTATCCCCTGTCGCGCAATTTCCGTCTGGAGGGCACGCTCGGCTTCATCTCGCGAAACGTGGACTACACGTACCTCCAGGAGACTCCCGAGGGGCCTGTCATCGGGGTCCAGCCCGACGTCGCGAACGCCTACCCCGAGGTGGGACTGAGCGTGGTCGGCGACACGACGGAGTACCAGCTCTGGGGCCCGCGCTCCGGGTACCGCTTCGCGGTGGGTTTCTCCTACGCGCCCGATTTCGCCAAGGACGAGTCTCTTCCGCCCGGCTCACCGATCGGCTCGACACTGACGCGGCGCGCCTCCGTCGATCTGCGGCACTACATCCCGATCAGCAAGCGCATGCTCTTCGCCCTGCGCGCCGTCGGGTTCCAGTCGGTCGGCAACATCCCCGACATCTGCTCCTTCGGCGGCCTCTCGACCCTGCGCGGCGTCAACTTCCAGGGGATCTTCGGCAACAGCTGCGCGTACGCGAACTTCGAGTTCCGCTTCCCGCTGATCGACGTCATCGCGCTGCCCTGGATCGGGTTCCGGGACATCCGCGGCCATGTCTTCTTCGACGTCGGCGGGTCCAGGTTGAAGGGGGGGACCTTCGACTTCTGGAACTCGGAGGAGAACCGCCTGACCTGCGACACGAACACCATCATTGGCTGCACCGTCGCCTCCTACGGCGCCGGGCTCGACGTGACGCTGCTCGGTTTGCCCGTGCACTTCGACTGGGCGAAGGTGACGAACCTGAAGACCACGATTCAAGACTTTCGGTTCTTCTGGTACATCGGGTACGTCTTCTGAGGCGAGCCGCCGCCCTTCGACGCGGGGCTAGAATCTCCCCCGCGTGTCCCGCAAGAGGTTCCTGGCCATCCGCGTGCTCGGCCCGTACGGCGGCTCCGCGCCCGGCTACCGGCTGACCACCTTCCTCGTCAACGGCGAATCCGCGCTCGACGCCGGCGCCCTGACCGACACGCTGCCGCTGGCGGCGCAGCGCCGCATCCGGCGCGTCTTTCTGACGCACGCGCACTTCGACCACATCGCCTCGCTCCCCTTCCTCGCGGCGAACCTCCACGGAAGCCTTTCGGCCCCGATCGAGATCCTCGCTCCCGAGCCGGTGCTCGAGGCGGTGCGGCGGCACGTCTTCAACGACACGACCTGGCCCGACTTCACCCGTTTCCCCTCTGTGGCGCGCCCGACGATCCGGTACCGGCCGCTCGCCGAGGGCCGCGCGTTCTCCTCCGGAGGGTTTTCGGTCACGCCCTATGCCGTCAACCATGTCGTGCCGGCCTACGGATACGTGGTCGCCTCCAACGACGCCTCGGTCGTCTTCTCCGGAGACACCGGACCGACGGAACGGCTCTGGGGGGCGGCGCGGCGGGCCCGGCAGGTCCGCGGGATCTTCCTCGAGTGCTCTTTCTCCGACCGAGAGGAGAAGCTCGCGGCCGACTCGCTTCACCTCACACCGCGTCTGGTGGCGCAGGAGCTGCCGAAGCTGCCGCAGCGCGCCCCCGTCTACCTCTACCATGTGAAGCCCTTCTCGCTCGCCCGTATCCGCAGGGAGCTCGAAGCGCTCAGGGAACCGCGGCTGCATCTGCTGGAGGAAGAGCGGAGCTTCCGGTTCTAGAGCAGCCGCGCCCAGGCGAGCAGGTCTACGGCCAGAGAGCCCGCGAGGCGCCCGCGCAGCGAGTCGTTTCGCAGCAGGTCCTCGCGCGGCCCGGAAAGCCGGACACCCCGCAGCAGATACGACTTGCCGTCCCGCTCCTGCGCCTGGAGGAAGGTCTCCGAGCGCGCCCGGCCGGAGGACCGGACGACTTCCAGGCGCCGTGCGGGCAGGTCCGGGACGACTCGATCCTCCAGCATCCCCGCCTCCCCCGGGCCCGCCTCGGGCGGCTCGAGCCGCAGGAGAAAGCCGTCTGACGTGGCTTCTTCGGGGAGGACCCGGCCAACCCCCTCGAGCAGGCGCCGGTACCCCGAGGGAGTCGCGATCGCCGCGAAGGCCGCCGAGGGGTCGCACGCGACCTCCAGGTACGCCGTGAGCGTTGCCTCGCGGCTTTCGGGCTCGGGGTCGCCGACGCGGGCGAAGGCCCGGGCGAGCAGCTCCGCCTCGACTTCGAAGAGCTCCGAGAGCCGGCGGGCACGCTCGTCGGGAAGCGGCACGGTCAGCCGCGAATGGAGGTCGTCCACGCGCACCTGCCCGCGGGCAAACGAGATCACCCGGTTCTCCAGCTGCCGCCGCAGCGAGACCGCCGAGAGAAACTTCGAGCCGGTCCGGAAGGTCTCCCGCCACAGACGGTCGAATTCCTCCTCCGGCACCGCCTCCAGGAAGAGCTCCACCCGCCGCGGCCCTTCGGGGATACCCCCGAGGTCGACGTGCAGGCCTCGCGCCATCGGTGAGATCCGAACGCACCCGAGCGGCGTGTCGAGCTCGCCCGCTTCGGAGGGCAGCAGCGCCGGCAGCGGAAAGCCGACATCACACAGCCAGGAGCGCCCCGAGCCCTCCACGATCAGCGCGGCGTGGTCGAAGTCGTTCGAGACGCGCCCGAGGATCTTTCGCGTCCGATATCCGAGCGCCCGCAAGAGCGCCTCGAAGGCGGCCACGCGCGCAAAGCAGGTGCCGCCGGTGCCCCGCTCTAGGTGCTCGCGCCAGAAAAGCTCGGGGCGGCGCGGCTTCGACTCCGGGTCCGAGACCGCCGCGTCCCGCTCGATCTTCGAGGCGGTCTCGAAGGGCACCCGCGCGTTGAACCGGGAAAAGAGCGCCTGAAGGAGCCCGAGACCCGGCTCGGCGCGGGAGAGGTCGAGCGCCTGGAGGATGTCTTCGACCGGTAGCGGAGGCGCGCTCAAACGGGGCGGTCACCCCTTCTTCGTCAGCTTCGCCACCAGGGCCCGGATGCGGTCCTGCGCGTCTTCGGAGAACCAGAAGTCCAGGAACGGGTCGCCGCCCCGCGCCTGGTCGAAACGCGCCAGCGCGGCCGCGCGGCAGCGCCGCTTGATCGCCACGTGAGCCTCCGACGGCCGGCCGGCGAGCCCGCGCGCCCGCGCGACGGCCTCCTCGAGCAGGCTTTCCGCGGGGACGATCCGGTCGAGAAGCCCGATCGAAAGCGCCCGCTCGACCGACAGGTTCTCCCCGGTCGCCGCGAGCCGCTCCATCTGCCGCGGGCCGACCGCGTGCCGGAAGATCTCGAGCAGGCAGGCGGGCACGCAGACTCCCAGCAAGACTTCCGAGAGCCCGAGCTCCCCCTTGCCTTGCGCGGCGAGACGCTCGTCGGCGGCGGCCGCCAGGATCAAGCCGCCGGCGATCGCGTGGCCGCCGATCGCCGCGACAACGGGGCGCTCGAAGGCGAAGACCTGGCGCACCAGATCGCAATACGCGGAGACGAACTGCCCGAATGCCGCCCGGTCGAGCTCGATCAGAGCCGGCAGGTCCCAGCCGGCCGAGAACATCCCGGCCGATGAGGAGGCGAGCACCACGGCGCCTGCGCCGGCGCTGGCGGTGAAGGCCGCCGAAAGCGCGCCGACCAGTTCCCGGTTGAAGGCGTTGGCGCGCGGCCGGTCCAGGGTCACGACCGAAACCTCGTCCCGGCGCTCGACCCGGACGAAGCTCAAGCGCGCGCCGCCGCGCCCGCCGGGGCGAGAATGCCCGGGAAGGCGAGATCGTGCACCCGCGTGTCGCCGGTCAGCTCCGGATGAAACGTGGCGGCCACGACGTTGCCCTGCCGGACGAGGACGGGCTCGCCGTCGAGCGTGGCGAGGACCTCCACTCCCCTGCCGACCCGAAGGATCCGCGGCGCCCGGATGAACACCGCCGGCAGAGCGCCTCCGAGCGAGGGCGCGTCGACCTCTCCGACGAAGGAGTGCACCTGCCGCCCCCAGGCGTTGCGCGCGACGGCGATGTCGAGCAGTCCCATCCCCTTCTGCGCGGGGTGCGTCACCTCGCGGGCGAGCACGATGGCGCCCGCGCAGGTTCCAAGGATCGGCCGGCCGCTTGCGGCAAAGCGCGTCAGCGCCTCCTCCCACGGTTCCGCCTCAAAGAACTTCCAGAGGGTCGTGGATTCCCCCCCGGGGATGACCAGGCCCGAGGCCCTCTCGATCTCTGCGGGCCGCCTCGCTTCGAAGGACTCGATACCCATCGAGGCGAGCTTCCGGCGGTGAGCTTCGAAGTCCCCCTGGAGCGCCAGAACGGCCACGGCACTGGTGTCTCGTGAAGTCACAGCGTCTCTATGCACCGATTGGTTCATTGATTCATTGGTTCATTGAGCTCAATCGTCAATGATTCAATCCCTCAATGATTCAATTCCTCCTCACCATCCCCGTGTCTGCAGCTGGGCCTCCGCGGGCAGGCTCGCGGCTTCGATCCCTTTCATGCCGGCACCGAGCGACTCCTCCGCCTCGACCAGGGCCTTCGCGTCGCGCCAGTGCGTCGTCGCCTTCACGATCGCGCGGGCGCGGCGTTCCGGGTCCTCCGATTTGAAGATGCCCGAGCCGACGAAGATCGCCTCGGCGCCGAGCGACATGCAGAGGGCCGCGTCGGCCGGCGTCGCGATTCCTCCCGCCGCGAAATTGGGCACGGGGAGGCTGCCCGTCTCGGCGACCTGCACGACCAGCTCGTAGGGGGCCGCGAGGCGCTTGGACTCCCGCATCCTCTCGTCCTTCGAGGCGAGCGTCAGGTTGCGGATCTCGCGCCCGACCTCGCGCAGGTGCCTGACGGCGTGCACGACGTCGCCCGTGCCCGCCTCCCCCTTGGTGCGGATCATCGCCGCGCCCTCGCCGATGCGCCGCAGCGCCTCCCCCAGGTTCCGGCAGCCGCAGACGAACGGGACCGTGAAGTCGTGCTTGTAGACGTGGTTCTCCTCGTCGGCGGGCGTCAGGACCTCCGACTCGTCGATGAAGTCCACCTCGAGCGCCTCGAGGATCCTCGCCTCGGCGAGGTGTCCAATGCGGCACTTGGCCATGACGGGGATCGAGACCGCCTCCTGAATCTCGCGGATCTTCGAGACCGGGGACATGCGCGCGACACCCCCGTCCCGCCGGATGTCGGCCGGAACCCTTTCCAGCGCCATGACCGCGGCAGCCCCCGCCTGCTCGGCGATCTTCGCCTGCTCCGCGTTGACGACGTCCATGATGACGCCGCCCTTCAACATCTCCGCCAGCCCGACCTTGACTCGAAAACTCTCGCTGTTTTCCATTGCTGATCCCCCCTGTTGAGATCGGTTTATCGGTTCATCGGTTCATCGGGCGATCGCGTTGGCTTCGGTCTCGCTCCGACAGATGAACCGATCATCCGATCAACCGATCACCCGATTCCTCCGATTCCTCCTCAAACCACCGGCGCCGCGTGCACTCCCCCGGCGGCAGCCACGGCGCGCAGCGCCTCCGCCAGCACGGCGATGCCGCGGTCCACCCCGCGCTTTTCGACCCGCGAGACCGAGAGGCGCAGGTTCGGCCGGTCCTCTCCCTTCGGATCGAAGTCCGCCCCGGCGGCGACCCCCACCCCGCGCGCCGCGGCGGCCAGTGCCACAC
>JBOGJK010000290.1:0-5006 GCA_050745345.1 Thermoanaerobaculia bacterium | reverse complement strand
GGCCGGGCCCTTGCGCCGGCGCCGGGAGGGGAGGCGTCCCGCGCGCGGGCCCGGCGGGGGAGGCGGGCGGCCTATATCACAATTGATATAGTCGTCAGTACTTCCAGTCGATCCCGAACCGGGCGGCGAAGCGGGCTCCGGGATAGGAGTAGGAGACCTGCTCGCCGAAGAAGTCGGTCAGGGCGAAGCCGTACTGGCTGTATTTCGTGTTGGTCAGGTTCGAGAGGTCCAGGCGCGCCCGGAGGCTCCCGAAGCTCCTGGAGAGGCGCAGGTCGACCACCGAGGCGTCCCCGAGCGGAATCAGGTTCTGGTCGTCGAGGAACCGGTCCGCCATCCAGGTCCAGACCGCGGAGGCCTCGATCCCGGCCGGAAGCTGTGCGGCCACTCCCGCGCGCAGCAGGTGCTCGGGGATGTTCTTGAGCTGCTTGCCGACATTCTCGCCGGTGCGCGACTCGACCCGCGTCCAGGCATAGGACACGAAGGGGGAGACCTTCCCGGCCGAAAGGCGCGCGCCCGCCTCGACCCCCTGATGCAGGCTCCTGCCGATGTTCTGGTAGGAGAACGTCGCCGGATCGAAGTCGATCTCGTTCTCGACGCTCATCCGGTAGCTCAGGACCTCCCACCGCAGGACTCTGCCCTGTTGCGAGATTCCGAGCTCGAAGTTCTCGGCCTTCTGCGGCACCAGATCGGGGTTCGAGATCGAAAACGTCCCCCCCTGGAAGTCGTCGAAGGGGTGCGGATCGAAGAGCTGGTCGAGGGTGGGGGCCTTGAACGAGTTCGAGAACTGGAAGTAGAGCGCGACGGGACTGCGGTCGAGGTTTCCGAGGCGCAGGCTCAAGCCGGCGCGCGGGGACCAGGCCTCGTGCAACTCGCTCTTGCCCTCGACCTGGAAGTCGTCGGCGATCCGGTCCCACCGCACGCCCCCCGAGGCGCGCAGGCGCCCGGTCAGGCGCCAGTCTCCGGTGAAAAAGAGGGCGGCTCGGTTCCGCGCGCCCTCCTCCCCCGAGACGATCGGCCCCTCGACCGCCTCCTCGTCCACGAACCGGTAGTTGCTCCGGAGCGTCTCGTGGGCGAGCTCCGTGCCCAGGCGAATCGTGCTCTCGCGGCCGAGCAGGGAGAGCGACTTCTCGCCCTCGAGAATCCCGCCGAACGCTCCCGAGTGCAGGTCCCGGAAGGTCCGGTTGCCGAGGCCCGGAACGACGAGGATCGTTCGCAGGATGCCGGCGCTCCTCGCCGCGCCGTAGAGCGTGACGCGGAAGGGGACCGCGCCTGATTCCTTGTGGAAGGAGAGCGCGAGGCGGCCGCGGTCGGTGTCGGTGTGATCGAAGCGGAAGATCGGATTGGACTGCCGGTCGTCCTGCTCGAGCTCGATCCCGTCGAGAGCGCCGGGGTCCTCGCGGTCGGTGCGGCTCGCCTGGAGGTCGAAGGACCACTTCCCGCCCGCGAGCGCGCCGGAATTCGTGAAGCCCCGGATCGCGCTCTCTTCGGCGCTGTGCTCGCGGTAGCCGGCGGTGCGGACGTAGGTCCCGACGGCGCTGCCCTGGAAGCCGTCGCGGCCGAAGCCCCAGGAGAGGTCCGCCGCGGCGGTGCCGAAGCTTCCCCCCGACGCAGAGGCCGAGAGGGAGTTGCCCGAGGCCGGGCCGCTTCGGGTGAAGACCTGAATCACGCCTCCCAACGCCGTGTCGCCGTAGAGGGAGGAGGCGGGGCCGCGCAGCGCCTCGATCCGCTCGATGTCCGCGGAGCGAATCCGGCGCCAGTCCGCCAGGCCCGTCTCGACGTCCTCGACCGGCACGCCGTCGATGCGCAGCTGCACGTACTCCGCCTCGCCCCCTCCGAAGAAGCCGCGCGAGGTCACGATCGGAGGCGGGCCGCCGAGGCTCTCGCGGAAGAAGGCGTGGAAGCCCGGCAGAAACTCCAGCAGCTCCGAGAGGTCCTGCGCGGGCAGCCGCTCGATCTGCTCCCGGGTCAGGACGTCGACCGAGGCCGGAATCTCCTCCCGCGGCTCGGGGCCGCGTTCGGCGGTGACGATCATCTCCTCGTGGACCTGCGGCGGCTCGGGAGCCTGCTTCTCCCCGGCCGGGGGCTCGTCGGCGAGCAGCAGCGCGAGAAGGGCGACACCGATCATTCGTTCACCGTCGTTTTGTCGACCGAGGCGACAGATCCGCCACGCGGGCCGGCTGGAGCATCGGAAAAGGTAGCACGGAGCGGACGCTCCCTCCAAGCGTCGGGCTAAACTGCGGGCGCCTTGGGAGGGATTGGCGGAGCGGCGGAGCAGGGCAAGGGAAGCGGGGGCGAGGGAGCCCGGCCGCTGGTCGCCGCCGTTGGCGTTTCGCGAGCCTATCGCCTCGGCGACGCGGTCGTGCCCGCCATCGACGGCGTTTCGATCGCGATCCGCCCCGGCGAGTTCGTCGCCTTGCAGGGGCCGAGCGGCTCTGGAAAGACGACGCTCCTGAACCTGCTCGGCCTTCTCGATCGGCCGGACGCCGGCCGCGTCGAGGTCGCCGGAGTCGACGCCGGCGCACTCTCCGAGAACGAGCGCTCGGACTCCCGAAGGGACCGGTTCGGCTTCGTCTTTCAGACGTTCAATCTGATCGCCGTGCTCTCGGCCGAGGACAACGTCGCGTTCCCGATGGTGCTCGCGGGCGTGCCGAAGGAGGAGCGTTCGAGGCGCGCCCGGGAGCTGCTCGCCTCGGTCGGGCTCTCGGGCAGGGAGGGCGTGCGGCCGGACCTGTTGTCGGGCGGCCAGCGCCAGCGCGTCGCGATCGCGCGAGCCCTTGCCAATCGGCCCGACATCGTCTTCGCCGACGAGCCGACCGCGAACCTCGACTCCCGCACGGCGGAGGGGATCCTGGACCTGATGCGCGAGGCTTGCGACCGTTCCGGCGCCGCCTTCCTCTTCGCGACGCACGATCCGCGCGTGGTGGCTCGGGCGCGCCGGAGCGTCTCGCTCCATGACGGCCGCATCGAGTCGGACGTGACGCGATGAGCGTCTTCGCTCTCGCCTGGAGGAACCTCGTCCGGCAGCGGCGCCGCACCTTGCTCATGGGCGCCGTCGTGGCCTTCGGCTTCGCGGCGGTGGCCCTCGCCGGGGGCTTCATCGCGCAGTCTTTCGAAGGGTTGAAGGAGGGGACGATCCGGTCGATCGGACAGCTCCAGATCGTGGACAAGCGCGCGGTCACGGGCACCGAGGAGAGGACTCTCGAGTTCGGCATCCCCGACGCCGCGCGCGCCCGGGCGATCGCCGCGGGGGATCCCGCGGTCGAGGCCGTCATCCCACGGATCGATTTCGTGGGTCTCGCGACCAACGGCGCGCGGTCCGTGCCGTTTCTGGGGGTCGGCGTCGACCCCGAGCCCGAGGCCCGGGCGACCTACGCGGGCGAGCTGGTCGTCTCGGGCGAGTACCTCTCCGGAGACGGAGGCGACGGCGTCGTGCTCGGCACCGGAATCACCTCGGCGCTCGGCGTCAAGCCGGGCGACACGGTGACGCTGATGGCAACGACACCCGATGCGACGCTCAACGCCGTCGACGCCACGGTCATGGGCCTGGCGGACGTCCTGATCAAGGAGTTGAACGACCGCTACGTCGCGATCGGCGTCGGCCTCGCGTCTCGGCTCCTGCAGTCCTCCGAGACGGTCTCGAAGCTGGTCGTGTTCCTGAAGCCGGGCGCCGGCGAGAAGGAGGCGGCGCAGCGCCTCGAGAAGGCGCTCACGGCGGCGGGTTACCCGATTGCCGTGCGCCACTGGAAGGAGCTCGCGGTCTTCTACAAACAGGTGCGCCTGCTCTACATCGGCATCTTCGGGTTCGTGGGGGCGGTGCTCGTCGTGATCGTGATCCTCTCGGCCGCGATCGTCATGACGATGGCGGTGACCGAGCGTACGCGGGAGATCGGGACGATGCGGGCCCTCGGGACCCGGCCTTCGGGGATTCTTCGGATGTTCCTCGCCGAAGGCGTCGTCATCGGTGTGGCGGGGTGCCTGGCCGGCGCGCTCTTCGCGCTGGTGATCCGCTCGGCGTTGAACGCCTCGGGGATCGTCCTGCCGCCGCCGCCGGGCGCCACCCACGGCACCCCCATCGACGTTCGCTTCTACCCGCTGGCCTACGCCGCGGGGCTGGCCGCGATGGTCGCCACGATGGCGGTTGCCTCGTATTTTCCGGCTCGCCGGGCCTCGCGGGTGCCGATCGTGGAGGCGCTGACGCATGTTTAGTCGACAGTCGACAGTCGGGGAGCGAGAGCGGTCGGTAGTCGGTAGTTGGTAGTTGGTCGTTCGTAGTCGACAGTCGACAGTTAGGAACACAGGATCGGCAGGTGTTGTTGCGAGGATCGATGTGCCGGGTACTTTTGGCTCTCTGGGTTCTGGCGCCTGCGGCGGCGAGGGGGCAGACGGCGGCGGGGGTCGAGGGGTGGCTCGCGGACGTCGACCGGGCGCGCAACGCGTTCTCCGAGGCGGTCATCAAGGCGCGCGCGAGCCAGGTCAAGGACGGCAAGGTCACCGGCAGCGCCGATTTCCAGATCTACACGAAGGGGGAGGACCGCGGGCTGGTCGTCTTCCGCGGCGGAAAGAACGACGGAAGGAAGATCCTCAACGTCGGCGACAAGATGTGGCTGATGGTGCCGGGCGCCTCGCGGGCCCTGCCGATCACGCCGAACCAGCGGCTGCTCGGCGGCGCCTCCGTCGGAGACGTCGCGCGCGTGCGGTTCGCCGAGGACTTCACCGGGACGCTGCGGGAAGCCGCAGAAGAGATCGCCCGGAAGCCCTGCCGGGTGCTCGACCTCACCGCGAAGTCGCCGCGCGCGCCCTATCCGCGGGTGGTCCTCTGGTTCGACGAGAAGGGGCGCCTGCCGTGCCGGCTCCTCTTCTCCCTTGCCTCCGGCAAACCGGCCAAGGAGGTCACCTTCACCAGGTTCCGCCAGGCCTCCGGCCGCACGGTCGTCGCCGAGATGGAGGTCCGGGACCTGCTCGCCGGGGGCCCCGGCGCGGTCACCCGCCTCGAGTACCTCGAGGTC
>JBOGJK010000289.1:0-6235 GCA_050745345.1 Thermoanaerobaculia bacterium | reverse complement strand
CCGAGATCCAGTACGAGGCCTACGTTCCGATGGCGGAAGCCGAGATCGGCCGGATCCTTCGGTCGATCGGCGAGCGCTTCCCGGAGGCGCGGGTCGAGATCCGGCACCGGCTGGGACGCCTCTTCGTGGGCGAGGCATCGGTCGCGGTCCTCGCGACGGCGCCCCACCGCAGCGAAGCGTTCCAGGCTTGCCGGGAAGCGATCGATCGCCTGAAGTCGGCCGTGCCGATCTGGAAGAAGGAATTCCACCCGGACGGATCTTCGGATTGGGTCGATCCGACCCGGGGCCGGACAGCCTAGGACGCTTCTCGCCGGCGAGCTTGCCCCAGCCGCTCGGAGACATCAGGCGGCGAGACTTCGGGCGCGTGTTCCTGCGCGAGGCGGATAGAGGCGTGCTGCTCGGTCTGATGCTTGGGGTCGTTGGCTTCGGACGAGCCCTCCTGTGGGGCTCGACGATGCCGCTCGCCGTCACGGTCGGCTGTTCCATCCTCGCCACTTGCGCTTGGGCCAATGCCGTCGGCGCGACGATCCCGATGCTCGCCACGGCCGTGAAGATCGACCCTACCGTGATGTCGGCGCCGCTGATCGCCACACTGGTGGACGCGACCGGGCTCTTCATCTACGACCTTCGCGATCGCCAAGAGCATCCTGGGGCTGTGACGATCGGGAGACGGTAGACGACAGCCCGACCCCTCTTCGCTTGTCTCCCATCCTCCGTCTTCCGTCTTCCATCTCCCGTCTCCCGTCTTCCGGCCCCGGTCTGATACGATTCCCTGCTTCGAGAAGCGATTCAGGAGGCATCCGCCCATGAGCACCCCCGTCAAGACCCGCGACTGGACGAGCGCCGAGGCCGGCCAGGAGATTGTCCACTACCGCGCGGAGAACGGTATCGCCGTCATCGAGATGGACGATCCGCCGGCCAACACCTACACCTACGCCATGATGCGCCAGCTCGACGACGCGATCCTGAAAGCGCGCTTCGACGACGCGGTCCACGTGATCGTTCTGCGCGGCAAGGGGGACCGCTTCTTCTCCGCCGGCGCGAACATCGGGATGCTGAACGCCGTCACGCCCGGCTTCAAGTACTTCTTCTGCCTGCACGCCAACGAGACGCTCCTGCGCCTCGAGCACACGCCCAAGCTCGTCATCGCGGCCTTAAACGGCCACACGGTCGGCGGGGGCCTCGAGATCGCGATGGCCTGCGACCTGCGCCTCGCGCGCAAGGACGCGGGCAAGATCGGCCTGCCGGAAGTGACGCTCGGGGTCCTGCCCGGCACCGGCGGGACGATCCGCCTGACCAAGATGGTCGGCAAGGCGAAGGCGATCGAGCTGATGGTCACCGGCAACACCTTCTCCTTCGAAGAGGCGCTGGAGCTGGGCGTCGTCAATCAGGTCATCGACGCGACCCCCGAGCAGTGGTGGGAGCAGGTGATGGACTACGCCCGCCAGTTCGTGCCGCCCCAGAAGGCCTCCAAGGCGGTCGGCAGGATCAAGCGGTCGGTCCACGCGAGCTGCGACCTGCCGGTCGAGTCGGGGCTCGCGGTAGAGCGGGAGCTGCAGCAGCTGCTCTTCCAGAGCGAGGACGCGAAGGAAGGCATCGCCGCCAACCAGGAGAAGCGGGTCCCGAAGTTCAAGGGGAAGTGAAGAGCAGGGGTTAGGGGGTTAGGGCCGGGAACCGGGTCATGGCGACGGAAACCGCACCGACCTTGAGCCTGAAGACCGACCTGTTCATCGGTGGAGAGTTCGTTCCCGCCGCTTCGGGCAAGCGCTTCGCGACCGTCAACCCGGCCACGGGCGAGACGCTGGCCGAGATCGCGGAGGCCGGCAAGGAAGATCTCGATCGCGCCGTCGCCGCGGCGCGAAAGGCCTTCGAGTCGGGGCCCTGGGCGTCGATGAAGCCGCGGCAGCGCGGCAGGATCCTGATGCGGGCGGCCGAGCGGCTGCTCGCTCGGGCCGACGAGCTCGGCCGGGTCGAGACGCTGGACAACGGCAAACCGATCTTCGAGGCCTCCCAGATCGACATGCCCGCCGCGGCCGAGTGCCTCGCCTACTTCGGGGAGTACGCCGACAAGCTCTACGGCGACACGCACCCGGGGCGCCCCGACGCGATGCTGCTGACGCTGCGGGAGCCCGTCGGGGTCGTGGGCGCGATCACGCCGTGGAACTTCCCGCTGCTCCAGGCCATGTGGAAGATCGCCCCGGCGCTCGCGCTCGGAAACGCGGTCGTCCTGAAGCCCGCTTCGGCCACCCCGCTGACCGCGCTTCTCTTCGCCGAGCTGCTGGCGGAGGCGGGGCTCCCCCCCGGCGCCTTCAACGTCGTGCCGGGACCGGGCGCTCGGATCGGCCAGGACATGGCGGAGCACCCCGGCATCGACAAGATCTCCTTCACGGGGGAGACCGAGACCGGCAAGGCGATCCTGCGGGCCGCCGCGGGAACCGTCAAGCGCGTGTCGATGGAGCTCGGCGGCAAGTCCCCCAACGTCGTCTTCGCGGACGCGGACCTCGAGGCCGCCGCCCGCGGCGCGATCAACGCGATCTTCTACGGAAAGGGAGAGCTCTGCTCGGCCGGCTCGCGGCTGCTCGTCGAGGAGTCGATCCACGACGCCCTCCTCCAGAAGGTTGTCGAGCGCGCCCGGAAGATGGTCCCGGCCGACCCCCTCGACCCGAAGACGCGACTGGGGTCGCTCGTCTCCGAGAAGCAGCGGGAGAAGGTGGCCCGCTACGTCGAGAGCGGAAAGAACGAGGGAGCCCGGCTCGTGGCCGGAGGAAATCCGGCTTCCGTCAACGGCCGGGGGGCCTTCTTCGAGGCCACCGTCTTCGACGGCGTCTCCCCGGCCATGACGATCGCCCGGGAGGAGATCTTCGGGCCCGTGCTCGCGACGCTGACCTTCAAGGACGAAGCGGAGGCCATCTCCGTGGGCAACTCGACCATCTACGGCCTCGCCGCGGCGGTCTGGTCTCGAGACGTCAAGAAGGCGCTGCGGACCGCGAAGGCCTTGAAGGCCGGGACCGTGTGGGTCAACACGTACAACTTCTACGACCCCGGCCTGCCCTTCGGCGGCTACAAGCAGTCCGGCTTCGGCCGCGAGCGCGGCCACTATGCGCTCGAGGAATACACCCAGATCAAAAGCGTCTGGGTGGATTTGACTTAGATGGGGTCAGGTCTCCACTTGCCACATCAACAATGAGTGACGCCAGTTCGATCCTCTTCGATTCGCTCGTCCTCTGCGACGACGTGCGGTTCGAGAACAACGGGAAGCTGCTCTTGATCGGCGTCTATTCCGACGTCGTCCAGGTCGTGAAGCTCCCGCTCCAGATGCGGTCGATCGGCCTCGCGATCAAGGCGAAGGTCCTTGCGACGGGGCGCTACCCGTTCTCGGTCTCGGTCGCGGACCCGCAGGGCAACCAGCTCCTCGACGCGAACGGGGAGCTCAACTACGAAGGCGAGCCCGGGCGGACGATCTGGTTCCCCGTCGTCATGGGGCCCGCGCTCCTGACGACGGAAGGTTCCTACGCCGTCCGAATCAGCCTCGGCGACGGTCCGGCCGTGCACGAGACGTTCCTCGTCCGGAAAACCGCGGTCCCGGAGGTCCGGGTCACCGAGAAGAAGCCGAACTGATTCTCGCCGGTCAGGCGCGCGAGGCCTTCAGAACGATGTCGAAGGTTCCCGCGAGGTTTTTCGGTTGCTTCACGAGCTCGACGATCCGGTGCGGGTCGTCGGAGTGGCAGTCCGGGCCGCACATGTCGTGGCCCAAGTACGGGTCCCCCTTGAAGTAGAGCTGTGTGGTCAGCGGCTCGTGGCCGGGGCTCGAGATCGTTAGGTGGAAGTGGGCGGGTCGCGTCCCGGTCGAGTCGCCGTAGTTGCCGGGCTTCACAGACTCGAATTCGTACTCGCCTCGCTCGTGGGTGAGGATCTGCCCCCGCAGCCGGTACGCCTCGTCTTTTCCGTGGTAGTTCCCCTTCGCGTCTGCCTGCCAGACATCGAGAAGCGCCTTCGAGAGCGGCGTCTTGCAGTCGGGTCCATAGACGGTGCCGCGGATGCGAATGCGTTCGCCCGGCTCGTCCGGGGTAGCGAGCACTGACCGCCGTGGCGCTCCCGGCACGTACATCGGGCCCAGGAAGTCGGACCGGGTCGGGGCGCATTCGGACGCGAAAGCGCGCCGCGAGGCGAGCGCGACCGCAGCGGGAACGCCGATGGCCCAGCGAAGAATCGAACGCCGGTCGGGATGTCGATCTGCCATGATGTCTCTCCTTGTCACTATCCTAGCGCCCAAACGGAGCTCCCATGTTCGATACGAAGATCCTCGCGGAAAGATCGATTCTCGTCACCGGGGGCGGCTCGGGCCTCGGCCTCGCGATGGCGAAGAAGTTCGCGGCCCACGGCGCCAAGGTCACGATCGCCGGTCGCACCCTCGACCGGCTGGAGAAGGGTGCTCGGGAGATCCGGGAGGCTGCGCGCGAAGGGGGCGAGGTGGACTTTTTCCCGGCCGACGTCCGGGAGCCCGCCGAGGTCGAGAACCTCGTCTCTCACGCGGTCTCGCGGTTCGGCAGGGTGGATTCCCTCGTCAACAACGCCGCCGGCAACTTCCTCGTCACGTCCGAAGACCTGACCCCCAACGGCTTCGACGCGGTCGTTCGGACCGTGCTCCACGGCTCGGTCTATTGCACGCTGGCCGTTGGACGTCATCTGCTCGAGCGCAAGGCCGGCGGCTCGATCGTGTCGGTCGTGACGACATATGCCTGGACGGGCACCGGGTTCGCGCTCCCCTCCGCCTGCGCGAAGGCGGGGGTGCTCGCGATGACCCGCTCGCTCGCGGTCGAGTGGGGCGAGAAGGGAATCCGCCTGAATGCGGTCGCGCCGGGCCCGTTCCCGACGGAGGGCGCCTGGGCGCGCCTCATGGCGTTTCCCGAGGCGGAGAAGAACACGCTCGAGCGAATTCCGCTGGGCCGCTTCGGGACTGCGGAGGAGCTCGCGAACCTCGTGACGTTCCTGTTGAGCGACCTGTGCACCTACCAGACCGGCGACTGCGTCACGGTGGACGGCGGCGAGTGGCTCGCCGGCGCGGGTGAGTTCTCGGACTACCGGAAGATCCCACGCGACGTGTTCAAGGCCGCGCTGGAAAAGATGCGGCCGAAGAAGAGGAAGTGAGCCGGGCGCGTCAGGTTCCGGCCGAGAAGGCCGGTTTCGCCGCGGTCCCTCGCCCTGTCGCGATCGTTTCGACGTGAGTGATCCTACCGATGACCTCGAAGGCCACTGCCTTTGAGTTGTCGCGAGCGGGACGGCGTCTTGCGAGACGGAGGCGAGCGGCTTACGGCCAAGCCCGACTGACTTATTCGGCGACCCAGAAGTCCGGATAGTGCGTAACGAAGCCGACGGCATTCACCTGGAGCTCTCTGACGAACCGGCCGCCCGCGCTCTCGTAATGGTAGACGCCGGCGCCGACACGGCGGTAGAGCTGGTCGAGAGGTTCCAGGGTGAAGCTCGGAAAGCGAAGCCAGGCGGCCTTGACCGTGGCCTCGGCTCCGACGGCCAGACCGAGCCGGCGGATCGGAAGGAGGTTGGTCGAGGGGCTGAAGTTCAGGTCGAGGTCGACACAGCCCGCCGCTTCGGGACACTGCGCCCCGTTCAACCGCCAGCGACGGGCGGAGTCCACGGAGATCGCGATCTCGACCGCCTCGTCACCGACCCAGCCCGCGACCTTCGCGGACAGGGTCAACCACTCCGGATCGCAAACGACCAGATAGTCGAGCCGGCAGGGACGCCCCTCGTGAGCGAAGACGGCGGTTCCGGAGAGATGCCACCGCGAATCCCGTTGGACGAGCCGCGCGGCCTCGTGACCCGGCCGGTCCAGCCTTCGCCAGAGCACCGACGAGCCAACGGTTTCCAGGCTGTCGGTTCTTCTCTTCACGCCGAAAGCGCCGCGGCGAGCAGCTCCGCCAGCTCCCGCTTGTGCACCGCGGCCGAGCCGGTGGCGGGCGAGGCGGACGCCGCGCGGCCGGCGTAGCGCAGGGACGCGCCGGCCGGTAGGAGCGCCGCAAGGCGCGGTTGGATGAATGTCCACGCCCCCATGTTCCGCGCCTCCTCCTGGACCCACACGAACTCGCGCGCGGAGGAACAGCCGGCGAGGACGGACGAGAGCCTCTCGTCCGGGAACGGATGGAGCTGCTCGACGCGCACGATCGCGGCGCGGCCGGCTTTCCTCTCCTCCCTGGCGGCGTGGAGGTCGTAGAAAACC
>JBOGJK010000288.1:0-3817 GCA_050745345.1 Thermoanaerobaculia bacterium | reverse complement strand
GCATCCCCTCTTCGTCGAGGCTCACGCCGCGTCGATCGAAAAGGCGATCGCGAAGTTCCCGGACCCGCGGCCCGAAGCGGTGCACCTGCTCTTCTCGGCGCATTCGATCCCGAAGAAGCTCGTCACGAAGGAAGGGGACCCGTACGCTTCCGAAGTGGAGGAGTCGGTCCGCGCGATCCAGCAGCGCCTCGGCTTCCGCTCGCCGCACAGCCTGGCGTATCAGTCGAAGCTCGGCCCGGTCGAATGGCTGGGACCGCCCACACTCCAGGAGATCGGCGCGCTCGGCCGGCGCGGCGCAAAGCAGGTGCTCGCCGTTCCGATTGCCTTCGTGACCGATCACGTCGAGACGCTCTACGAGATCGACCAGCTCTTCGCGGAGAAGGCGCGAAGGGCGGGCATCGCGCATTTCCGCCGCACGCCGGGCCTGAACACGAACCCGACCTTCCTCCGGGCGCTGGAGGAGCTGATCCTGGCGCAGGAGGAGTTCTGGGCGGCATGACCCGGACGGTGATCGTCGGCGGAGGCCTCTCCGGCCTCGCGCGGGGTTACGCCCTGGCACAGCGCGGCGAGCAGGTGCGCGTGCTCGAGGCCTCCGACCGGCCGGGGGGCGTGGTCCGCACGGAGCGCAACGCGGGATTCCTGCTCGAGCTCGGCCCCAACACCGTCCGGCCGACGCCCGAGATCTGGGGCCTCGTCGGAACGCTCGGGCTGGCCGGC
This sequence comes from Thermoanaerobaculia bacterium, assembly GCA_050745345.1. GTDB lineage: Bacteria > Acidobacteriota > Thermoanaerobaculia > UBA5066 > Gp7-AA6 > DATBFU01. The sequence goes on along the minus strand of JBOGJK010000288.1, from coordinate 3,100 downwards.
TCGGCGGTTCTCGCCGACGCGCGCCTGCCCCGCTTCATCGAGGTCGAGGGGCGGCTCCATCCGCTCGCTCCCGGTCCGCTGACCCTGTTTTCCACGCGGCTCCTCTCGACGGGCGCCAAACTGCGGCTGTTCGCCGAGCCCTTCGTCGCCCCGGGGCACGACCCGCGCGAGAGCGTGCGCGACTTCTTCGCCCGGCGCCTCGGCCCCCAGGTGGCCGAAAAGCTCGTCGCGCCCTTCGTGTCGGGCATCTGGGCGGGCGACCCGGGCCGCCTCTCCGCCGCCGCCTCCGTCCCGCGGCTCGTGAAGTGGGAGCGCGAGCACGGCAGCCTGCTGCGCGGGGCCCTGGCCTGGCGCCGCGGCGTCTCGAACGCCCACGCGCCGAAAGGGCTGCTCTCCTTCCGTGACGGGCTCGAGACGCTCCCTCGCGCGCTCGCCGAAAGCCTCGGCTCGCGCTTCCAGCGCCGGGCGCGGGTGCGCTCGCTGCGTACCGAGGGGGGGCGCTGGCGGATCGAGACGGAGAGCGAGATCCTCGAGGCCGATCGCGTCGTCGTGGCGACGCCGGCCTCCGAGGCCGCCCGCCTCCTCGAGCCGCTCGACCCGGATGCCGCGCGCTCGCTCGACAGAATCCCCCAGCCGCCGCTTGCCGTGCTGCACCTGGCGTGGCCCGACGCAGCCTTCCCCGTGCCCCTCTCCGGATTCGGGCACCTGGTCGTGCCGGTTCCCGGCCGGAGGATTCTCGGCGCGGTGTGGAGCTCTTCTCTCTTTGCGGGGCGCGCTCCGGAAGGAGAAACGCTGGTCACCGCCTTCGCCGGCGGCGCGAGAGACCCCGACACCGCGGACATGGCCGACGGCGCCCTGCTCGAGCTCGCGGCGCGAGAGCTTTCCTCCTCTCTCGGCGCGACGGCCGGGCCGCGCCTCGTCCGCATCACGCGTTACGCCCGCGCGCTTCCGCAGTACGATCTCGACCACGGCGCGCGCATGAAGGCGATCGAAGACGTCGAGGCCCGCTGGCCGGGCCTCACCTTCCTGGGAAACTACCGCGGCGGCATCTCCGTAGGGGACGTCGTGCGCAACGCCCTCGCAGCCGCGGCGCCAGAGGCGTGAAGTTGGCGATCGGGGTCCGCACCGAGGGTCGCGGAGCGGATCCTTCTCTTGGCGGACGGGCCCTTCGACGAAAGCTCGCGGTTTGTCCAGGCCTACGAAGCGCCGGACGTGGCAATCGTGCGAACCGACGGAACGGTCGCCTGGCCGAGCTCCTGGCTGGAACGCTCGCCCGGACTCCAAACGCTCTTCATCGAATAGGCTCTCGACCGAATCGAGTCTCGAGCCACCGAGCCGCAACCAGCCGAGCCCGAGTGATCCTCCTCAGAATCGCTCCGATCGCAAACGGAGCGCGTTGCCGATGACGGAGACAGAGCTGAAGCTCATCGCCGCGGCGGCGATCATGGGCGAGAGCAGCAGGCCGAAGGCGGGATAGAGGACCCCGGCCGCGACCGGCACGCCCAGCGCGTTGTAGACGAGCGCGAAGAAGAGGTTCTGCCGAATGTTGCGCATCGTCGAGCGGGAGAGTCGACGGGCGCGCAGGATGCCGCGTAGGTCCCCTTTGACCAGGGTCACGCCCGCGCTCTGCATCGCGACGTCGGTGCCCGTCCCCATGGCGATGCCGACCTCGGCTTGAGCCAGCGCGGGAGCGTCGTTGATGCCGTCGCCCGCCATCGCGACCACGCGCCCCTCCTTCTGGAGGCGCTTGACCGTCTCGACCTTCTGATCGGGAAGAACCTCGGCGACGACCTGGTCGATGCCGAGCCTTTTCGCGACGGCCTCGGCGGTCCTCCGGTTGTCGCCCGTCAGCATCACGATCCGCAGCCCGGCGGTGTGGAGCTCTTCGACTGCCTGCCGGGTCGTCTTCTTGATCGGATCGGCGACGCCGAGAAGACCCGCCGGCTTGCCGTCCACCGCCGCGAAGAGGACCGTCTCTCCCTCCGCACGCCGGGCCTCGGCCTCCCGCTCGAGCGACGAGACATCGATTCCGAGGTCCGCAAAGAGCGCTCTGTTGCCGAGGGAGACTCGGCGCCCCGCCACTTCACCCACAACCCCTCTTCCCGTCCGAGACTCGAAACCCGAGACCGCCGACGAGGCGATCCGGCGCTCCTCGGCTCCCTTCACGATGGCCGACGCCAGCGGGTGCTCACTGCCCCGCTCGAGGCTCGCGGCCAGCCGCAGCAGCTCCGACTCGGTCGCGCCTCCTGCCGGGATAACTGAGGTCAGGCGCGGCCTGCCTTCCGTCAGCGTTCCGGTCTTGTCGACGACCAGCGTGTCCACCTTCCGGAGCGTCTCGATCGCTTCCGCGTTGCGGAAGAGGACCCCGAGGGTCGCCCCCTTGCCGCTCGCGACCATGATCGACATCGGGGTCGCAAGACCCAGCGCGCAGGGGCAGGCGATGATCAGCACGGCGACCGCGTTGACGACGGCGTAAGCCATCCGCGGAACGGGCCCCCAGAGGCCCCACGCGACGAACGTGAGAACCGCGACGGCGATCACCGCCGGCACGAAGTAGCCGGAGACCTGGTCCGCCAGCCGCTGAATGGGAGCGCGGCTCCTCTGCGCCTCCCCCACCATCTGCACGATCCGGGCGAGCAGCGTGTCCGACCCGACCCTCTCGGCTCGCATGAGGAAGGAGCCAGTCCCGTTGACCGTGGCTCCGATCACCCGGTCGCCCGCGCTCTTCTCGACCGGGATCGCCTCGCCGGTCACCATCGACTCGTCGATCGCGCTCGTACCCTCTTCGACAACACCGTCGACCGGGACCTTTCCCCCCGGGCGCACGCGCAGCCGGTCCCCTACCAGAACATCAGTCAGAGGCACGTCTCTCTCGGTCCCGTCCGCCTCGACGCGCCGCGCCGTCGCCGGAGCGAGCTTCAGCAGCGCCCGGATCGCGGCGCCGGTGTGGCTCCGGGCCTTCAGCTCCAGCACCTGTCCGAGCAGCACGAGCGTGACGATGACCGCCGCGGCCTCGTAGTACACGCCGACCCGGCCCGAGTGGTCCCGGAAGGAATCGGGGAACAGCCCCGGGAAGAACGTCGCGGCCAGGCTGTAGACG
>JBOGJK010000287.1:0-6813 GCA_050745345.1 Thermoanaerobaculia bacterium | reverse complement strand
CGTCCGGACCTGCTCGAACGGCGGCCGGAAGAGCAGGGCGAGGGGGACGACGAACGTGAACCGTGAACCGGGAACCGGAAACCGAGGCATCGCGGGCGCACTCGGTTCACGGTTTTCGGTTTACGGTTCACGAATTGGTGTCGGGTTGCAAACGCGGCGCAACTTCGTCTAGACTGGCAATTTACGCCGTAAGGAATCCGTCATGAGCGACCTACTTCTGGAAATCGAGAAACCCTCTCTGCGCAAAGGGATCCCGGACTTTGCTCCCGGCGACGCCGTCCGCGTTCACGTTCGGGTGCGCGAGGGAGAGAAAGAGCGCATTCAGGTCTTCGCCGGCATCGTCATCGCCCGGCGCGGGGGCGGAGCCCGCGAGACCTTCACCGTGCGAAAGATCTCGAGCGGGATCGGGGTGGAGCGCGTCTTCCCCCTGCACTCTCCCGTGATCGACCGGATCGAAGTGGAGCGCAAGGGCGCCGTGAGGCGCGCCAAGCTCTACTACCTGCGCCAGCGCAAGGGCAAGGCGGCCCGCATCGACGAGAAGCGGGTCGAGTAGCCGGAGCTTCGAGGCGCCGTGCCCGTCGACCCGCTCTCCGCGCTCTTCGCGGAGCTGGGTCGCCTTTCGATCCTCCACCGGCTCGAGAGAGAGCTCGACCGGCGCGGCTACCGGCTCGTGGCCGGCGTGGACGAGGTCGGCCGCGGCTGCCTCGCGGGCCCCGTCGTGGCCGCGGCGGCGATCCTGCCGCCGGACTGCGTCCTGCCGGGCCTGGACGATTCCAAGCGGCTCGACGCCGAGTCGCGGGAACGCATCGAGCGCCTCGTGCGGCGCCGCGCGGTGGCGATCGGCGTGGGGGTCGTCGAGGCCTCGGAGATCGACGAGCGCGACATCCTGAGAGCGAGCCTTCAGGCGATGCGCCAGGCGGTCGAGGCCCTGTCGCCGCAGCCGGAGGTTCTGCTCGTGGATGCCGTCGCGATCCCGGGCCTCTCCCGGCCGCAGCTGCCCGTCGTGCACGGAGACGCGCTCTGCGCGTCGATCGCCGCCGCCTCGATCGTCGCGAAAGTGCATCGCGACCGGCTGCTGGAACTCCTCGCGCGGCGCTATCCCGTCTACGGCTTCGAGCGCCACAAGGGCTACGGGACGGCCGAGCACTGGGAGGCGTTGCGCCATTACGGGCCGTGCCCGCAGCACCGGCTGAGCTTCGAAGGCGTGGCCACGGGCTCGCCGCGTCCGGCTCCGGCCGCGCCGCCCTCGCGCGACGGACGCCGCCGGCGGGAGGCGCGCTGAGCCGGGAGGCACCGGTGCAGGGACCACCCGGATTCTGCGGTTAGAATTTCCCCAAACATGGCCAACCGGGACCAGATCCTCCAGAGCGCCGAGAAGCTGCTCGCCAAGGGGAAGCTCGACGGCGCGCTGAAGGAATACCTCCGCGTCCTGGACGACAACCCCAAAGACATCTCGACCCTGAACAAGGTCGGGGACCTCTACGTCCGGATGAACCGCCCCTCCGACTCGATCCCCTTCTTCACGCGGATCGCCGAGTTCTACGCCAAGGACGGCTTCTTCCTGAAAGCGATCGCCATCTACAAGAAGATCAACAAGATCGACCCGGCCCGCCTGGAGGTCTACGAGCAGCTCGCGGACCTCTACCACAAGCAGGGCCTCACTCAGGACGCGCGCAGTCAGTACCAGGTGCTGGCCGACCACTACTTCAAAAACAACAAGCCGGAGGATGCGATCGCCGCCTACAAGAAGATGGCCGCGGCCGATCCGGGGGACCTCAAGGTCCAGGTGCGCCTGGCGGACTTGTACCGCGCCAACCGGCAGATCAACCACGCGGTCGCGCAGTACGGCCTGATCGGCTCGGCTCTGCTCGAGCGCGGAGCGCACGAGGAAGCGGCGGCGGTCCTCCAGAAGGCGCTGGAGCTCGTGCCGGGAGACGTCGAGATCCAGAGGAAGCTCGTGCGCGCGATGCTCGTCCAGAAGAACATCTCGGCCGCGATCGCGATCTTGAAGAAGGCGCCGGTCTCCGCCGAGGGCCTGGCGTTGCTGGCGGAAGCGCAGTTCGAGAGCGGCGAGCCGGCCGAAGCGGTCGCGGCGGCCGAGCAGGGCCTGTCGCTCGACCCGGGCAGCGAAGCCTGCCGCGTGCAGCTGTCGCGCATCCGGCTCGCGCAGGGAAACCTCGAGGCTTCTTTCGAAGCGATCGCTCCCGCGGTCGATTCTGCCGTGGCCCGGAAGGACTTCGCCCGCGCCGCGGGACACCTGGCGCCGATCCTGGAGGCGGAGCCGGCGCACGCCGGGTCGCTCTCGAGGATGGCGGAGATCCGGGAAGGCGAGGGTAAGAGCGCGGAGGCCGCCTCGGCGCGGCTGGCCCTGGGGAGGCTGGCGGAGCGGCGGGGCGACTTGCCCGACGCGGTCGAACAGTACCGGCAGGTCGTGCGGCTTTCGCCCGGCGAGCCGGAAGCCGCGGCGCGCCTGAGGGAGCTCGCCCCCGCCCCCCTCGCGGCGCCGGCGCCCGAAGCGCTGGCGGTTCCCGAGATCGAGGTGGATCTCGAAGAGGAGGCGCCTCCGATCCATGCGCCGCAGCCGCGCGTGCCGTCCCTCTCGTACGAGGAGGTCTCGCCGGTCGTTGGGGGCCCGGCAGCGCCCGCGGCCGTGGCGCCGGCCCCGCACCTGCCTCCTCCCGCCGCGGGGCCTCCCGGCGAGGATCGTGACGTCGAGACGCTGGTCGTCGAGGCCGAGGTCTTCGCGCGCTACGGCCTGGCGGACAAGGCGGTGGAGCGGCTGCGCACGCTCGTGCGCCGGCGTCCCGACCTGTTGCGTGCCAGGGAGCGAATGGTAGAGCTAATGGCCGAATCGCAGAACCCGGCCCTCTCTCAGGAGGTCGAGGGGCTGGCCAGCCTCTACGCGCGCGCCGGCCGCGACTCGGACGCCGAGTCGCTGCGGCGCCGGTACGGCCGGCCGGCGCCGATCCCGCCGCCCCCGCCCGCCGAGGCGGGCTTCGACGAGTTCGGCATCGAGACGACTCTGCCGCCCGGGCCGGGCGCGCCCGAGCCGGTCCCTCCCGCCGAGCCGCTCGAGGAGTTCGGCGGCGAGCCCCCGCAGGCCGCCGTCCTCGAAGTTCCCGCTGCGGAGCCCTCCCCGCCGCGCTTGACGGCCGCTCCCCAGATGGCGGCTCCGGCCGACTCGGAGTTCGTCTCGTACGAGGAACTGGGATCGCTCCTCGAGGACGAGATGCAGAAGGCAGGCGAGGCTGCGGCCGCCCCGAACGCGGAGCCGGCGACGGTGCTCGACGAGCAGAGCCTCTTTGCGGACGAGCAGCAGTTCTTCAACCTGGCCGAAGAGCTCGAGAAGGAGCTCGCCGAAGAGGCGTCGGTGCCCCAGGCCCCGTCCATGGCGGGCCCGGAAGGGGAGGCGTCGCTCGAGGAGATCTTCCGAGAGTTCAAGAAGGGGGTCGAGCAGCAGCTCTCGGCGGAGGATTACGAGACCCACTTCAATCTGGGCATCGCCTACAAGGAGATGGGGCTGACCGACGAGGCAATCGGCGAATTCCAGCTCTCGAGCAAGGACCCGGCGCGAATGGTCGAGTGCTGCAGCATGCTGGGGCTTTGCTTTCTCGAGAAGGGAATGCCGCAGCTCGCCATCAAGTGGTACCGCAAGGGGCTCGAGGCGCCGGACATCAAGGAGGTCGAGACCGTGGGGCTGCTGTACGACCTCGGCTCCGTCTACCAGGACACCGGAGAGCTCGAGCTCGCATACCGCACCTTTCTCGAAGTCTACGGGCTGAACACCAACTACCGCAACGTCGTGAATCGTGTGAAGGACCTCGAGGCGGTCAAGAAAAATTGATCCATCGGTTCACGGCCCATCGGTTCATCCGCGTGCCGGCGCGCCGCCCCGCTCCCGTGAACCGATGAACCGAAAAGCCGATGAACCGATGATCCGATCCCCGCTCCTGTCCGTCCGCGACTTGAAAGTCGAGCTGCCTCTCGGGGACCAGTGGTTCTCCGCGGTGGATGGCGTTTCCTTCGATCTTGAGCGGGGCGACGCGCTCGGAGTGGCCGGGGAGAGCGGCTGCGGCAAGACGCTTCTGGCCCGTGCGCTCATCAACCTGCCGCCGGAGACGGCCCGGCTGTCGGGCTCGCTGCTGCTCGAGGGGCGCGACCTCTGTAGCCTGCCCGAGCGGGAGTGGGACCGGATCCGGGGCGGCCGGATCGCGATGGTGTTCCAGGAGCCGGGCGCGGCGCTCGATCCGGTGCGGACCGTGGGAGACCAGATCGTCGAGGCGATCCGGCTGCACCAGCGGATCCCGGTCCGGCAGGCCCGGGATCTCGCGGTCGAGCGCCTGCGCGAGGTGGCGTTCCCCGACCCGGAGCGCGGGGCCGCGGAGTATCCCCACCGCCTGTCGGGAGGCTTGAAGCAGCGGGCCATGCTCGCCGTGGCGCTGGCCGCGGACCCGGAGCTGCTGATCGCGGACGAGCCGACCACGGCGCTCGACGCGACGGTCGCCGCCGACGTCATGGAGCTGCTCGGGCGGCTGCGGGAGCGGCGCGGCCTGACACTGCTTCTGATCAGCCACGACCTCGGGCTGGTGGCCCGGGCCTGCCGCCGGGCGCTCGTCCTCTACGCCGGCCGCGTCGTGGAGGAGGGGGAGACCGCGGAGATCCTCGGCACGCCCCGACATCCTTACACGCGGGGACTCCTGCGCTGCGTGCCGCGCCTCGATCCGGAGGAAGGCCCGGGCCGCCGGTTCGAAACGATCCACGGCGTCGTGCCGGGCCCCTTCGAGCGGAGTGCGGCGCGCTGCGCCTTCGCTCCGCGTTGCCCGGAGCGGTTCGAGCCTTGCGAGCGGGCTCTACCGCCGCTCTATCCCGACGGCGGGGCGCTGGTGCGGTGCTTTCTCTACGAGAGAGCCGCGGTGGGGAGCGGGTGAGCCCTACGGGCGAGGCGCTGCTCGAGGCGCGCGGCCTCTCCCGAGTCTACCCGCTGCGCCGCGGGATGCTGGGCGCCGCCGTGGGCCGCGTGCGCGCGGTTGACGGCGTCTCGCTGACGATCGCGCGCGGCGAGACGCTCGGCCTCGTGGGGGAGTCGGGCAGCGGCAAGAGCACGACGGGGCGGCTGCTGCTGCGCCTGGAGGAGCCGACGGCAGGGCAGATCCGCTTCGACGGTGAGGACTGGCTCGCGCTCTCGGGCCGGGCCCTGGCGCGCAAGCGCCGCGACATCCAGATAGTCTTCCAGGACCCCGTCGGCTCGCTCAATCCTCGGATGAGGGTGGGAGATCAGATCGCCGAGCCGCTGCGGGTGCAGCGGCTGGCGCGGGGCGTGGCGCTGCGGGAGCGGGTCGCCGAGCTGCTGTCCGAGGTCGGCCTTCCACCCGAAGCCGGAGGCCGGTTTCCCTCGGAGTTCTCCGGGGGAGAGCGGCAGCGCATCGCGATCGCGCGGGCGCTCGCCACCCGGCCGAAGCTCCTCGTCTGCGACGAGCCCGTCTCTTCACTCGATGTCTCCGTCGCGGCGCAGGTCGTCAACCTGCTCTCCGACCTGCGGGAGAGAACCGGGCTTGCGGGCCTCTTCATTTCGCACGATCTGGCCGTCGTCTCCCGTGTCGCCGACCGTGTCGCGGTCATGTATTGCGGACGGATCGTGGAGGAGGGACCGACGGCCGACCTGGTGCGCGAACCGCTGCACCCCTACACGGTGGCGCTGCTTTCGGCCGCGGGGCGGGCCGCGCGCCGGGTCGTCCTTGGCGGCGAGCTGCCCTCGCCCGCATCCCCGCCTGGGGGCTGCGCGTTCCACCCGCGCTGTCCGATCGCGCGGCCCCGCTGCCGGGAAGAGTCGCCGGCTCTGGCGGCGCACCGGCCGGGCCGCACGGCGGCCTGCTTCTTCGCCGGAGAGATGGCAGCCGGCGCAAGGGAAGGACCCGTCCCCGGCTCTTCGGTATGATTGGCGGCCGGTCCTCCGGCGGAGGCGAGAGGCCGCGTAAAGCACGCACAGCCAAGGGAAAAGCGCGGCCGCAGGGAAACATTCAGCCATCAGATGCGTAGAAAGGGTGACGAAGGAGTGACAGGAATGAGCAGGTTTCCGATTTCTGGGCCGGGGCGCATCGCGTTCGCGGCGGCGGCTCTCCTCGCGTGGACCTCTGCGGCGCCGGGGCAGCAGGGTCAGGTGGTCTCGGCCATCCCGGGCCAGAGGGTCGCGCGCCCGCTGCCCGCCCCGGTCGACGGCGCGATCCGGCTCTCGCTGGATGAGGCGATCGCTCTGGCGATCGCCAACAACCAGGACCTGAACGTCACGGTCAACGCCGCCGAGGCGTCCCAGTACTACTTGATGGCGAGCGAGGGGATCTTCGATCCTGTGCTCGGGGCCTTCGTCGACCGAAACCACGACGAGCAACCGTCGTCGAGCGAGCTTCAGGGCGCGGTCGTCGGCGTCACGGATACGTACAACTTCGGGGCCCAGGTCACGCAGCTCGCTCCCTGGGGGGGCACGTTCTCGCTGGGCACGGCGGGAGGCCGATTCTCGACGAACTCGATCTTTTACCAGATCAACCCCTCCTACAACGCCGGCCTGCGATTCACTTTCACCCAGCCTCTCTTGCGCAACTTCGGCTTCAGCGCGACCAAGTGGCTGATCTACATCGCGAAGAACAGCCGCGATCGGACCTACCAGAGCTTCGTGCGGAGCATCCAGACGGGTGTCAACGCCGTCGAGCAGGCGTACTGGGACCTCGTCTTCGCCTATCAGAACGTGGAGGTCACGAAGGAGTCTCTGCGCATCGCGCAGGAGCTGAACCGCATCACGAAGATCCGGATCGACGTCGG
>JBOGJK010000286.1:0-8500 GCA_050745345.1 Thermoanaerobaculia bacterium | reverse complement strand
GGTCTGGGTCGGCACCGGCGAAGGCAACGACCGCAACAGCTCCGGCTGGGGAGACGGCGTCTATCTCTCGAGCGACGGCGGGGAGACCTGGTCGAACGTGGGACTGAAGGACTCGAAGGCGATCGCGCGCATCGTCGTCTCTCCCGCCGATCCGAAGACAGCCTGGGTCGCGGCGATCGGCCACCTCTGGGCGCTGGGGGGCGAGCGCGGCCTCTACGTCACGCGAGACGGCGGGAAGAGCTGGCGGGCGGCGCTGCAGGCGCCGGCGCCATACGGGGACCGAGTCGGCTGCGGAGACGTCGCACTCGATCCCTCCGACCCGAACACGGTCTACGCGGCGCTCTACGCGCGGCTGCGAAAGTCCTGGTCCTTCACGTCGGGCCCGGCTGCGACCAACGGAAAAGACGTGGGCGGCCTCTTCAAGTCCTCCGATGGCGGCGCCACCTGGAAGAAGCTCGAGCAAGGTCTGCCGAAGCGCATGGCGCGCATCGGCCTCGCCGTCTCGGCGAGCAACCCGCGAATCCTCTACGCGGTCGTGCAGTCAGACGAGGCGGGCACCGACAGAATCGACGAGGTGCGCAGCCGCAGCGGCGGAATCTTCCGCTCGGACGACGGCGGCGAGAGCTGGACGCGCACGAGCGGCCTGAACCCCCGGCCCTTCTACTTTTCGCAGGTGCGTGTGGACCCGGAGAAGCCGGACCGCGTCTACGTCCTCGGCTACGCGCTTCACGTCTCGGAGGACGGCGGCAAGTCGTTCCGCGAGGACCGCTTCGAGAAGGTTCACCCGGACAACCACGCCCTCGCGATCGACCCGAAGCGCCCCGGGCGCCTCCTGCTCGGCACCGACGGCGGGGCGTATCAGAGCTTCGACTACGGCAAGTCGTGGGAGCACCTGAACCGCTTCGCGGCGGGGGAGTTCTACCGGTTGAGCCTCGACTCGAGCGACCCGTACCGCATCTGCGGCGGGCTGCAGGACAACCTGAACTGGGTGGGGCCTTCCCGCACCCGCTCGAAGGAAGGGATCGTCAACAGCGACTGGACCAGCATCGGCGGCGGAGACGGCTTCTCCTGCGTCTTCGACCCGGACGATCCGAACCTCGTCTACTCCGAGTCGCAAGAGGGAGAGCTCTTTCGCTTCGACCTCTCGACCGGATTCGCCAAGCGGCTGCGCCCGTCGCCGCGCGAGGGACAGCCCGCCTACCGCTTCCACTGGAACTCGCCGCTGATCGGAAGCCGGCACGAGAAGGGTGTGCTCTATCTCGGCGGCAACCGCGTCTTCCGTTTGACCGATCGCGGCGAGAAATGGACCGCGATCAGCGCCGACCTCTCGACCCAGGATCCCGCCCGGACCACCGCCACCGGAAGCGGCGCGGAGAATTACGGTGTCGTCTACACGCTGGCCGAGTCGCCGCGCAAGAAAGGCCTGCTGTGGGCGGGCACCGACGACGGGAAGGTCTGGGTCACCGAAGATGAGGGGGCGCACTGGACCGACCTGACCGGGAACCTTCCCCTCGAGGCGCGCGGCCTCTGGATGGGGAGGATCGAAGCTTCGGGGCACGATCCCAACGTCGCCTACCTCGCGATCGAGACGCACCGCTCCGGCAAGTACGCGGCGCTCGCCTACCGCACGGGGGACCTCGGCCGCACCTGGCAGAGCGTGTCGGGAGACCTCCCGCCGGCCGGTCCCGTCAAGGTGGTGCGCGAGGACCCCAAGAATCCGGACCTCCTCTTCGCCGGGACGGAGTTCGGCCTCTACGTGTCTCTGGACCGCGGAGGACACTGGACGAAGTTCGGGGAGCTGCCGACCGTCGCCGTGGACGATATCGCGATCCACCCCCGCGACCGGGACCTCGTCGCCGCCACACACGGCCGCAGCTTGTACATCGCCGACGACATCACGGCGCTCGAGGAAGCGACACCCGAGATCCTTGCCGAGGCGGCGCATCTCTTCCCGCCCCGGCCCGCCTCGGCGTTCGTCCCGATGCCGGGCTTCGCCGACTGGAACGGCGCCGCGGTCTTCCGCGGGGAGAACCCGAAGGAAGGTGTGCCGCTGACCTTCTGGATCCGCGAGTACACGGGCGACGAGGTCGAGCTCGAGATCCAGAACGCTCTCGAGCAGCCCGTCGCGAAGTTGAAGGCGCCGGGCTCGCCCGGCTTCCACCGCGTCTTCTGGGACCTGAAGCCCTCCAAGGAGCTTCTGACCGAGTACGGCGGCGAGGGGCCGCTCTTCGTGCGTCCGGGCGACTACGTCGTGACCCTGAAGCACGGCAAGACCAAGTCGAAGCAGAAGCTTCCGGTCTCCGTGCCGGCGGGCATCGAGACGCGGTAGGGCCGCCGGCGCCCATCCGGGGCGTGCAAGACTACGGGCTCCATCTCTATGACATCAATATGTCAAACCGGGACGCTGTCCCGGCCGAGCTTGCGGTAGACATACTCCGCGATCGCCAGGTCTTCCACGCCGAGGCCGGTGAAGTCGCAGACGATGATGTCCTGAGGAGCGACCGGCAGGGGCGACTGGCAGAAAGCGCCGAGCTCGACGGCCATCCCCTTCTCCGCCGGCGCGTGCTGCAGCTCGCCCAGCCGCTCGCACTGGGATAGCGAGTCGACGAGCAAGAGCGAGGCCTTTCCGAGAATCGCCGGGTCGAGCTCCTGCTTGCCGGGCGAGTCGGTGCCGACGGCAGAGAGGAGGGTGCCGGGCCGGATCTCGCCAGCTGTGAGCAGCGGGCCGCGCGCCGCGGTCGCCGTCACGACGAGGAGCGCCTGCCGGGCGACTTCGGCGGGCGAAGGCGCCGGGACGACTTGGACCCGAGGCAGAAGGCGCGAGAGGTCGCGGCGCAGCTCCTCGACGCGAGCCGGCGCGCGTCCCCAGGCGACGACACGCTCGAGGGGCAGCACTTCCGCGTGGAGCACGGCTTGAAGCCTCGCCTGCACGCCCGTGCCCAGAATTCCGATCGTCCTGTCGCGGCGCGAGAGCTCCCGGGCCGCCATGGCGGCGACCGCCGCCGTGCGGACATCGGTCATCCAGCCGCCGTCCTGAAAGAAGGCGACCGGCTCCCCCGTCTCCGCCGAGAAGAGAAGCATCATTCCGGTGCCCGAGGGCTCGCCGCGCGCGGCGCGCTTCGGAAAGGACCCCGCCGCTTTCAGCGCCCAGAAGTCTCCTCCCCGCCGATAGGAGGACTTGATGTGGACTTCCGAGTCCTCCCCGCCGATCGAAAGGTGCATCGGCATCGGCGTGTCGCAGTCCCCGCGCGACTGCGCGATGACGGCCTCCCGCATCGCCGCGATGACTTCCAGAAAGTCGACGGCGCTCCGGATCTCCTCGAGGCTGACGGTGCGCATCAGCGGAGGATCCTGCGCAGCGTCTCGAGGCTCACGTTGCGGCCGGAGAGAACGAGGAGGCAAGGGCTCTCGAGCCGGCCGGCCTTGCCCGAAAGAAGCGCCGCCACGGCCGCGGCGCCGGAAGGCTCGACCAGGTACTGATGCTCGGCGAGAATCCAGCGCACCGCCTCGAAGATCTCTTCTTCGGAGAGCAGCGCCACGGCGTCCACTCGCGAGCGGAGCACTTCGAAGTTGGAGAGGCCGAGCCCCCCTTCGATTCCGGCGGCCGCGGTCTCGATCGAAGGCAGACTCGTCACCGCCTCCCCTCGCTCGAGCGAGAGCTTCAAGCCGGGCGAGAGCTCGTGCTGGCACCCGACGATCCGGGCATCCGGGAGCATCTCCTTCGCGTAGAAGGCGAAGCCTCCGGCGAGGCCCCCTCCGCCGACCGGAAGAAGGAAAGTGCGCGCCTCGGGAGCGTCCCGGAGGACCTCGACCGCGAGCGACCCGCCGTTGCCCACCATGATCGCGTCGTCGTCGAAGGCGGAGAGGAAGACCCTGCCGGTCCGCGCGGCCTCCCGGCGGGCCAGCGCCTCCGTCTCGTCGTAGCCGGTGAACTCGCAGCGCTGGACGTCGGCCCCCATCGAGAGCATGCCGCGATACTTCGACTCGTCGACCGTCCTCGGCACGAAGATCCTCGCCGGAACCGAGAACAGCCGCGCGACGTACGCCACCGCCTTACCATGGTTGCCCGCCGACGCGGTCACGACCCCGCGGCGCCGCTCCTGCTCCGACAGCTCCTCCATCCGGACGAAAGCCCCTCGCACTTTGAAGGAGCCAGTCGTCTGGAGGTTCTCGAGCTTGAGCCAGACCGGAACGCCCGCCCGTTGCGACAGCCCGGGCGAAGGCTCGAAAGGCGTGCGCCGGACGCGCCCGGCGAGAAACCGCGCCGCGGCCTCGATCCGCTCGAGCGTCAGCATTCGGACAGCCTGAACCTCCCTTCCCGCGCAGGGCATATACCATCGCACGGCATCCGCCGGGCGGGCGAGACGCGCCGCTCCCAGAAAGGAGACCAGCATGATCCTCGTCACCGGAGCGACCGGCACGGTCGGCCAGGAGCTCGTCAAGGAGCTGAAAGCCGCGCGGGCGCCGTTTCGCGTCGGGGCGCGGTCGCCCGAGAAGGTCTCCACAGCGGAGGCCGTTCGTCTCGACTTCGACCGGCCGGAGACGTTCGCCCCGGCGCTCGACGGCGTCGACAAGCTCTTCCTGTTGACTTCGGGCGGTACCGAGCGGGAAGGCGCGGCGGTCGAAGCCGCGAAGAAGGCCGGCGTCAAACACCTCGTCAAACTCTCGGTCTGGGGAGCCGAGGAAAACGCCTTCCTCTTCGGACGCGCGCACCGGCAGATCGAGCAGAAGATCGAGGCGTCGGGGATTCCGTACACCTTCCTGCGCCCCAACAGCTTCATGCAGAACTTCACGACACACCACGCTCCGACGATCCGGAGCCAGGGCGCCTTCTACCCCTACGGTCACGACTCGAGGATTTCCGTCATCGACGCGCGCGACATCGCGGCGGTCGCGGCGAGGGCTCTGACCGGCGAGGGCCACGCCGGCAAGGCGTACAAGCTCTCCGGCCCCGAGTCCCTGACGAACGGGCAGATGGCAGAGAAGCTCTCGAGGGCGATCGGAAAGCTCGTCCGCTTCGTGGATCTGCCCGACCCCGAGTACAAGAAGGCGCTCATGGGCGCCGGAGTGCCGGAGGGATATGCCGACGCCCTCGCGGACCTTTCGCGTTACTTCGCGACGGGCGCGGGGGCGCCGGTCACCCCGGACTACGAGCGCGTCGTCGGACGCAAACCCGCCACCTTCGACCAGTTCGCTCGCGACCACGCAAGCGTCTGGCGGTAGGAGGAGCCCTGGCCGGCAACTGCGCGCACACGGATCAGATCCGCGACGTGGAGCCGAGCGCCAAGGGGTGCGAAGACTGCCTCAAGACGGGAGACCGCTGGGTGCAACTGCGGGAGTGCCTCTCCTGTGGCCACGTCGGCTGCTGCGACTCCTCGAAGAACAAGCACGCCCGGGCGCACTACAACGGAACCAAGCACCCGATGATCCAGTCCTTCGAACCGGGCGAAGATTGGAGGTGGTGCTACGTGGATGAAATCTACCTCTGAGTCCGCGGCGCGGTATAGTGCGCGCAATTCCATCAGCCCGCTCCTCGCCCGCGAGGCGGAAGCCTGACAGCGGGAGGGCGCAGCCTGCTCCGAGGCAACGGAGGCCGCGCGGGCTAAAATCCCGCCAGTGCTCCGCCGGTACTGGGTCGCCGCCCCGCTCTCGGCGCTCGTCTGGGCGAGCTACGTCCTGATCGTCATCCTCTGGACGCCGCTCGTTCTTCTCTTCCGCCTGGCGACGTTTCCCTTCGACCGGCAGCGGCGCCTGGTGGGGCGCCTCTTTCACTCCTGCGCGGTCTTCGCCGGAAACCTCACTCCCTTCTGGACCTTCCGGATCGTCGGCGCCGAGAAGATCGACGCCGGCAAGCCGCACGTCTTCGTCGCCAACCACAGCTCCTTCACCGACGTCTTCCTGGTCGCGCGGCTCCCGTGGGAAATGAAGTGGCTCTCGAAGAAGTCGATCTTCTCGATACCGCTCCTTGGATGGCAGATGCGGGCTGCGGGCGACGTGCCAATCGTGCGCGGCGACAAGGAGAGCGCGCGGGAGGCGATGGAGAAGATGCGCGGCATCCTGGACGGCGGCATCTCGGTCATCCTCTTCCCCGAGGGGACGCGCAGCGCCGACGGATCGCTCGGGGAGTTTCGCGACGGGGCATTCCGCCTGGCCATCGAGGCCGGCGTGGACGTCGTGCCCCTCGCGATCGTGGGGGCGGCGCAGTCGCTGCCCAAGCGCTCCTTCGTCTTCCGCCCGTCGGCGGCCGCGCTACTGGTCCTGCCGCCCGTCTTGACAATGAGTCTGTCGGAGTCCGACGCGCGGCGCCTCGGCGCGGCCGTGCGCGAGAAGATCGACACCGCCATCCGCTCGGCGCCGGCCGCCTCCCCGGCCGCCTGACGGCCTTCCGGCAGCCGGTGCCCCTCACTGCCAGGGAACGATCTCTCTCGAGGGCGCCATCGACAGACAGCCTCCGGTGTCTGGCAGGCCCATCGTTCAAGAATGGTAGTAGCGACGGACAGTCAAGATGAGAGCCACGACCAACACGAATGTTGTCCATGTCGCCAGCAACGGAAAGCGATCCTTCCAGCCCCAGTTCCAGCGACGACTCCCGAGCGCGAGCAGGGCCGCTGGGGCCAACGGAAGGAAATAGCGGCCCTGGAGTCCCGTTCGCGAGCTTCCGGCCGCGCTCGAGTAGACGAAGAGCGCACCGTAAATGATCAGGACACTCCCGAGGAGGAGCGCGCCGAGCGCGAACTTTCTCCAAAGCCCGACCAGACAATCCGTTTGGCCGCCCGTCGACGCGACGACCACGAGAAGCAGTCCATGAGCGACGACGATCGCCAGCGGCAAACGGACGTCCAGCCACCCGAGTGTTCCGACGAACTCCGCGGCGAGCCGTGGAAACTGCCTAAGCATCTCGCCGGCGACGTGCACGACGAAGCCCGGCGGGTGAGATCGAATCCAGGCCCACTGATCAGCCGGTCTGGCGTTCAGCTCGGCGGCTGTGGGCGCATGGAGGTCCGATACCACCCAGGCCCACATTCCCGCCGCCGCGAAGGCACCGCCGACGACCAGGGTACAGGCCACCGCCCTCCGTCCGGCAGAACCAAACCGTCGCGTCGGCGCCAGGAGCACGAGTCCAGACAGAAGGAAATACCCGGGCTTCGTCAGCGAGAGGAGAGTCGCCAAGGCCCCCCAAGTCGTGATCGTCGCAGAGGGCATCCGGCTTCGGACAGGCTCGTCGAAGAGCAGGCACGCGGTCAGGACGAAAGCAAGTCCGGTCGTCACGCAGTCGGCCGACTGCGAGCCCATTAGGAAGACCGTCATTGGCAGAAGTCCGACGAGAAAGAATACGTCGGGTCGCGTACCCGAACGCCGGACCGCCAGGGCGAGAAGGAGCGCGCCGCAAAGAGCGTTCGCAAGGCGGCCGAGATAGAAGAGGACGAGAACGGAGTCGGTCAGCTGGCGGCCGACGGCCATGGCGACGGCCTGAGGCACGTAGGCGACGAAACCGTAGACCGCCGCCGCCGGGAACGAGATGAAGGTGCGCCTCTCCGGCTCGAGGCGGACTCGAAAGGCCTCCCAGATCTTGGAGGGATCCTGCTTGCGCTCCGGGCGTAGGTTGATGCCTGAGAGCAAGTCGTGGCTGACACGCACCACGCTCTCCGGAAGCCGGTCACCGACCGTCCCGCTTGCACTCCTTGCAATGAGCCGACCCTCGGAGATTTGGTACGCGCGGCGGAAATGCCCTGGCTCGTCGGGCGCCTGAGACGGAGGCGTCAGCAGTGCGAAGGAGAAAGAAAAAAGCAAGCCGAGTGCCAGGGAGGTCCGGGTCCACGGCTCGCGCTTGTCGGCACTCGCGCCCGACGATGCCTGATTCACTTCAGAGTCAGATCCGCCACGGTTCGATCGAGACAATCTCCGCTTCTCCCTCCGGAAGAGTGACGCGCTCGCCGGGCTTTGCGCCGAGCAGGCTCTGAGCGAACTCCGACTGGTAGGAGTAGACCGCCTCCTCGGGCCGCGCGTCCCAGGGGCCGAGGATCGTGACCTCCCGCTCGCGCCCGACGCTCCCCTCCCGCAGCCGCACGCGCGTCCCCACCCGCACCTCGGAGGGGTCCACGCGCGCGGGATCGAGCGCGCGCGAGCGGGAGAGCTCGTCCGAGAGGGTCGCGATCCTCGACGAGAGGTATTCGTGCCTCTGGCGCGTGGCGTGGTACTCGAAGTTCTCGGTCAAGTCTCCGTGCTCCTTGGCGGCGCGCATCGCCTCGGCGTTGGCGGGAAGCTCGACCTGCCGGAGCTGCTGCAGTTCCCGCCGGCGGGCGTCGATGGCCTCCGGGGTCGCGTAGAGCCACTCCCGGCCCGGCGCGCGTAGCTCCGGGAACCTCATCAGCAGGGCTTCCTTGACGAGGGCGCGGCGGTGGTCTTCGAGCCCTCCCGCGCGCTCGAGAGCGTGCAGCATCTCCCGCGCTTCCTCTTCCGAAGCGGCCGCCCGCACGAGCGCGACGGCGAGGTTGCCCGG
>JBOGJK010000285.1:0-6902 GCA_050745345.1 Thermoanaerobaculia bacterium | reverse complement strand
GCCCGGCGCCAGGGGACTTCTCTTCGCGGCTCTCGCCGTCCTGACGATCGCCTTCGTCGGGTATTGGATCGCGGGCGTGCGCCGGCGGCGCGACATCGGAGGCGGCGACTCGACGCGACCCACGCTTCTTCACCTTGCGATCGGAGCCGTCACCAACTTCTTCGACACGCTCGGCATCGGCTCCTTCGCGCCGACGACGTCGGTCTACAAGCTTCGAGGCCTCGTGCCGGACGAAGTGATCCCCGGCACGTTGAACGTCGGCCACGCATTGCCGGTGATCGCGCAGGCCTTCATCTTCATCGCCATCGTGGAGGTGGAGACGGTGACGCTCGTCGGCATGATCGCGGCCTCGATTGCGGGCGCCTGGATCGGCGCCGGCATCGTGGCCGGACTGCCGCGTCGCAAAGTCCAGATCGGCATGGGGTGCGCCCTGCTGGTCGCGGCGACGTTCTTCGCGATGACGAACCTGAGGCTCTTCCCATCCGGAGGCGACACGTCGGGTCTCTCGACGCCGCTGCTCTGGGCCGGCCTCGCCGGCAACTTCCTGCTCGGGGCGCTCATGACGCTGGGCATCGGCCTCTACGCGCCCTGCATGATTCTGGTCGCGCTGCTCGGCATGAACCCGAAGGCGGCCTTCCCAATCATGATGGGCTCCTGCGCGTTTCTGATGCCGGCCGCGAGCCTGCGCTTCCTCCGGGCAGGAAGCTACAGCCTGGCGCCGGCGGTCGGTCTCGCGCTCGGAGGGATTCCAGCGGTCTTCGCCGCGGCCTTCCTGGTCAAGTCTCTGCCGCTCGCGGCGCTGCGCTGGCTGGTCGTGGCGGTCGTGACCTACACCGCCTTTGCGATGTTGCGGTCGGCGCGGGCGAAGGTCACAGGATGAGAGACCCGACCCCGGCTTAGAATTCGCGGCGTTTGCGGCGAGACGCTCGTGCCCCGGACGGCCTTCGGCTGCTCTGCTTGGCGCTTCCGCTCCTGGAGGCCGGGGCGCAGCCGCTCCTGGCCCAGCCGGCGCCGACGAGCCGGCCTTCGGTCTCGGCCGCGGTGGCGGCGGGTCCGATCCGAGTCGACGGCGTTCTCGACGAAGCGGCCTGGCAAGCCGCCGGCGTCCTCGAGCTGACTCAGCAGTCTCCGCGGCCGGGGGAGCCCACACCCTTCCGCACCGAGGTGCGCGTCCTGGTGGACGCCGAGAACCTCTACTTCGGCTTCAGCTGCGACGATCCCGAGCCCGGCCGGATCGCCATCCACACCCTCCAGCGCGACGCGAATCTGGAGGCGGACGACACGGTGACGATCGTCCTCGATACGTTCGGGGACGGTCTCACCGGATACTTCTTTCAGATCAACGCCGGCGCCGCCCGGACCGACGGATTGATCTCGGGGCCGGAGGAGCAGTCGCGCGACTGGGACGGGATCTGGGACGCGGCCACCCGGCGGACCGCCTCGGGCTGGACCGCCGAGATCCAGGTTCCCGCCGCGACGCTGCGCTTCCCGGAGGGGCGCGACGCCTGGGGATTCAACGTCGAGCGGTCCGTGCCGCGAGATTTGCTCTTCCTGCGGTGGACGGGCACCACGCTCGACGCGAAGTTCGACGACCTCTCCCGGGCGGGATCGCTCTCGGGTATGGCCGGGCTGCGGCAAGGGCTTGGCCTGTCGGTCGTGCCCTATGCCCTCGCTCAATACTTCCACGACCCCGCGGACGGCCGGAAGTTCGTGAAGGGGCAGGCGGGAGGCGATGTGCGCTACAGCTTCACGCCCCAGCTCGAAGGCGTGCTCACGGCGCGGCCGGACTTTGCGGAGACCGAGGCCGATGCCCGCCAGGTCAACCTGACCCGCTTCCCGCTCTTCTTTCCCGAGAAGCGCGCTTTTTTTCTCGAGGGCTCCAGCCTCTTCCGCTTCGGGCTCGGGCTGGAGGGCTACTTCATTCCCTTCTACTCCCGCCGGATCGGGCTCTTCGAAGGCAATGTTGTCCCAATCGACGTGGGCGCGAAGGTACTCGGCCAGGCGGGACGCTTCGGAATCGGCGTGCTCGACACCCAGACCGCGGCGGCCGGCGGCGCCGAACGGGCGAACCTCTTCGCGGGGCGACTGACCTACGACGTGGACGAGCACCTTCGGGTCGGAGCCATCGGCACCAACGGCGAGCCGTCCGGGGTCCGCGCGAACTGGCTCGCCGGCGTGGACGCCGTCTGGAGGACCTCGAGCTTCCGGGGAGACAAGAATTTCTTCGTCGGCGTCTGGGGCGCCGGCAGCGGCGGCGACGTCGGGGACGGCCGGCGGACCGGATACGGGATCAAGATCGACTATCCGAACGATCTCTGGGACGTCAGCTTCCGCTTCGACAAGTTCGGAGACTCGTTCGAGCCGGCCCTGGGCTTCCTGCCTCGCTCGGGCGTGCGACAGTACCGTCTCGGGATCGCCTATCAGCCCAGGCCCGAGGGCGGGCCGTTTGGCTGGATCCGGCAGTTCTTCTTCGAGCTCGTTCCGACCCTGGTCGAGAACCTGTCGGGTCAAACCGAGTCGTGGAGGGTCTTCACGGCTCCCTTCAACGCTCGCACCCGGTCGGGGTGGCACCTGGAGGCCAACTGGGTTCCGCAGTTCGAACGGTTGAGCGAGCCGTTCGAGGTCTCTTCGGGTGTTGTGATCCCGGCGGGCAGCTACCCCTTCACCCGATTTCGCTTCGAAGTCAATTCACCTGACGCCCTGCCGCTGCGAGTCTCGGCCCTCGTCTGGTTCGGAAACTTCTTCAGCGGCCGGCTGACTGAGACCTTCGCTTCGGTCGCCTGGTCGGAGCCCTCCGGGCATCTGCAGCTCGAGCTCGACGCCGCGAACGCTTATGGTTACCTGCCCGAGGGGAACTTCATTCAACGTCTCTGGCAGCTGCGGGCGGCGTACTCCTTCAGTCCGGACCTCTTCTTCCAGAGCTTCGTGCAGTACGACTCCGTCTCGCGCAACGTCGGGATGAACTCCCTCTTTCGCTGGACGATCCGGCCCGGGCGCGATCTTTTCCTCGTCTGGAACCATGGCTGGACGAGCCCTCTCAAAGGCGGAACGGCGAACCTTCGGACGATCGGCGACGAGGTCGTTCTGAAGCTGCGCTGGACCTTCCGGCGCTAGGGGCGGCGGGGTCAGCTCAAGAGGTGCCGTGCGAGGCCCGCGAGACCTCCCGCGAGGACAGTGAGCAGCGCGTTGGCGCGGAGCCGCCAGAGCGCCAGGAGGGCGGCGCTCGCGATCGCGGCGGCGAAGAGGTCCGGCACGCTCGGCGGGAGAAGCCTGGCGGCGAGCGAAAGGATCAGCCCGAGCGTTCCCGCCGACACTCCCCAGAGGAACCTCTGCGCCTGGCGGGAGCGTGTGACGCGGTCGAGGTATCGGGCCAGGCCGAGAACGAGTACGAAGCTCGGCGCAAAGAGGCAGAGGCCGCCCACGAGCGCGCCGGGGAATCCTCCCGCGAGGTAGGAGAGGAAGACTCCGATCGAGATCAAGGGACCCGGCGTCGTCTCGCCCAGAGCCAGGGCATCGACCATCTCGCGGTCGGTGACCCAGCGCTCCCGGACGGCCATCTGCTCCCTCAGGTAGGGCAGGACCGTGTAGGCGCCGCCGAAAGTCACCAGGGCCGCCCTGGTGTTGATCCAGGCGATTGCGGCGAGGCGTTCGGGGCCGGCCGGCGGCGCGGGCCGTGCCCCCTCCCGTTCGGCGACGCTCTGCGGGGGGAGATCCCCGCTGCGCGGCGGCAGGAAGAAGCCCAGGGCGAGAGCGGCGATGACGAGCAAGGGGGCCGCGCGAGGGCTGCGGGCCCCGGGTTCTGCCCCTGGGAGACGTGGGAGCAGGAGCCCGAGCAGACCCGAGGAGAAGAGCAGCAGGAGGAAGGGGACGCGGAGGAAGTGGCTCGCGCCGAAGGCCGCGGCCATCAGGACGACTGCGGGGGCGCACTGGAGCGCGCGGGACGACAGCCGGATCGCCGCGAAGGCGAGGAGGGCGGCGGCGACCGGCCGGATTCCGTCGAGGAAGCCTTCCACGCCGGCCACTCTTCCGAACGTGACGTAGATCCAGGCGAGCGCCGTCAGCGCGACGAACCCCGGCCAGAGGAAGAGAAGCCCCGCGACGATCCCTCCCATCCGGCCCCGGCGCAGGAACCCGAGGTGGATGGCGACCTCCAGAGCCTCCGGGCCCGGCAGGACGTTGGCGAAGCTGACCAGGTGGAGGAACTGGGCGTCGTCGAGCCACCGATGTCTCTCGACCGCCTCGCGGTGCATGAAGCCGATCTGGGCGACCGGGCCTCCGAAGGAGTTGACGCCGATTCGGAACATCGCGGCCGCAAAGCGCGGCCACGGGTCGCGCTCTCCGGGTGGCAGGGGGCGCGGCAGCGCGGGGAGAGCTTCGCCGCTCAAGGCGCGGCGCGGCGCAGGTGAGCGTAGAGCGCGTCGTACAGGAACCCGGCGCGCTCGAGCACGTCCGCGTCGTCCCGTCCCACGTTGGGGAACCCGTCGCTGATGGCCCGGAGGCCCGCGGACTCGGGGGTCGAGGCGATCTCCTCGGGGAAGTCCGCGCCATGCACGATCGCGGCGAGGCGCCGGAGCGCCCCGTCCTCCGGGAACCTCTCCTCGACGAGCCGCTCGAAGGAGCAGCGTCCCCGATCGTCGCGGTGCGGATACGCGGCCCCCGGCGCGTCGAATCCGGTCGCCCCGAGGCGCTCCTGGACGCCGGCGACCTCCTCCGGCTCGACGAACAGGATCTCCGCGTCCGGATCGAGGAAGCGGCAAATGAGCCACCCCGTCGCGGTACGGTTGACCCGGATGCGCCGGCGGGTCACCCACTTCATGGCCGTGTGGCGGCCTTTTCGAGCGCCGCCTTTAATCCTCCGGCGACCTTCTCGGGCGCTCCGACTCCCCAGAAATGCAGGAAGAAGAGGCGCGGCGACTCGCGCAGCATGTGGGAGTGCAAGGCAGTCACGGCGAGTCCGTGCGACTGGAGCTCGCGGATGACCGGGTTGACCTCCTCGGCCGTCAGCACGAAGTCGCCTGTGGCCGCCACGCGCTCTCCGGTGATCTGGAAGTTCAAGGCGCTGGCGACCCCCATGGCGGGCGGGACCTCGATGCCACCCTCCTCGATCTTCTCGGCGCGCGGCACCCCGAGCTGGAGCACCGTTGCATTGATCGTTCCGGGACGGCCAAGCACGGTCTGGATCCGTTCGAAGGCTGCCTTCTGCGGTGTCGAGAGCTCCCGGACACGCGCGGGCGCGGACGCCTCGAGCGGCGTCTTCGTCTTCGCAAGCGACGATCGCACTCCCCTGGCGATGGCTTCCGCCGGGCCGTGGGCGTGGAAATGGACGTAGAGCAGGCGCGGCGACTCGTTTGAAAGGTGGTTGTGGATGGCGAGCACCTCGAGGCCGGAAGACTGCAGCTGTCGCACCACAGAATCGACCTCCGTGCCGGTCACAACCAGGTCCCCCATGGCCACAGCCTCGCCCGCGTCGCCGGTCGCGACGAAGGCGGCCCAGGAGCCGAGAGCGAGAGCCGGCTCGATCGCGATCCCGTCGAGCTCGACGCTCAGATCGGTTCGCGGCCAGGAGTACCTGCGGACACCTCCGGGCTGGTCCCTTCCCGCCTGGCGAAGGATCCCGTCGATCGGAGCCCATCGACCTTCCGGGGCCGGCGCCGCGGGGAGGGGCGCGCCGAGGCCGGCCATCAGAACCGCCACGCTCCAGACTCTTCTCGCGAGGCTCATTGGGAGACCTCCTTTTCGAACGGTCGAGCGCCACGCCCGCGAAAGGAGGCATAGAGCTCGTCGAAGAGGGCGAAGCCGCGGTCCAGCCGCTCCTCATCTCCCGGGTGGGTGGCGAGCAACCCCGCCAGGAGCTGCTCGACGCCGCGGGCCTCGGGCCGGGCGAACTTGCCGTCCTTCAAGTCGATATCGTGCACGATCTGCGCGACCGGGACGAGGGCGGGATCGTCGAGGCCGGCCCGCGCGAGGAGCGTCTCGAAGGTGCAGCGATCGGCCTCGTGCGTGAAGTCGCCGCCCACGATGTCGAAGCGCAGCTCGCCCTCGCGCGGCGGCTCGCCCTGGTCCACGAAGCGGAAGCGGGCCTTCGGGTCCACGAACCGGCGGATCAGCCAGGCCGAGGCGATCCGGTCCACCTGGACGCCGCGGCGGGTCGTCCAGGTGCGCCCGGCCGGACCGGCCGCCTTCTCTCCGGGGGTGGGAGGCGCCGCGGGCCTCCTGGCGAGCCTCTCGAGCTCGCGCAGGAGTCTCTGGGCCGGCCCGCGTCCTGACGCTTCGAAGAAGTCGAGGCGCGCGATGTCGTCGAAGCGCCGGCGGGCGCGGGAGAGCAGCGCGGGGAGGTCCTCCTCCGGCGGCTTTGCGCCGCCGCCCCGCCGGGCCTTGCGGATCGGCTCTCGCAGCGCCTGCGAGAGCGCCTCGTACTCGGCGTCGCGCTCCCGCCGGAAACGCCCGACGATGGCCTCGTCGGTACGGCCGTCGGTAAACTCGGCTGCGCACACGTAGGCCTCGCCCCCTCCGGCCACCGTCTCCTCGGCGATCCACTGGAGGTCCTCGAGGCAATCCTCGGAGAGCGGCAGGATATAGACGGCGTTCTTCAGGGGAACGGCGCCGACCCGCGCGAGGCGCTGGCGAACCTTGGCGCGCAGGTAGAGCGGCTCCGGAGGGATCTGGTGGATGAGAAGGTACCAGCGCCGCGGCCGCGGGGGAGCGCGCCGGGACGGGCGGGAGCGCCTCATGCCCGCGCCTCCGAGAGAAGCGGGCGGCGGGGAAGGAAGAGCAGCGCCCACAACGTGCCGGCCGCGCCGAAGAGGGTCGCGGCCGCAAACGTGAGCGACGGGCGGATCGTCCAGAGGAGGCCGCCGACGCCTCCGGCGCCGGCGACCGCGAAGCCCCGGATCGCGTAGTAG
>JBOGJK010000284.1:0-6891 GCA_050745345.1 Thermoanaerobaculia bacterium | reverse complement strand
AGCTTGATCAGCGCCTCCCGCAGCTCCGCGGTGCTGCTCCGGGTTTCGATCCCCGCTCAACCAACGACCTGGTCGCGATCACGGCCCGGCGGCAGAGAGCGATTCTCCTTTCCGAAGAGATCCGAGGGCAATCAATGGGGCGCCCCAGGTCGACGAATGTCGAAGATCAGCGCACGCTGGAGAGCATCGCCGCAAGACCGGCGATGGCCTCGAAGGCCCTGCCGAGGTCGAACTCGACAAAGTCCTGTTCCCGCAAGACCGGCCTCAACTGAGCCTCGACCTGTGCCGTCAGAGATGCCCGCCTGCCGGGCGAAACATCCACGGGAGGGCTTGGGGGGACCGACAGCTTCTCCCGGACCAGCGCGATCAACTCTCGATCATCGAGGCGGAGGCCATGGCGACGGACGGCGTGGTCGACATCGAAGAAGTCTCGGATCGCCACATCGCGCCGGGAGAGCGCGGCGCGGAGTTTTTCGGCCATGGCTTCCTCGTGGGTGAGGCAAGGCACCGGGACCGCAGGCACCCACGGCTCGCCGGTGAGAGGACTCAGCAAGAGCGTCCGAGCCTCACCAAGCATCGAGGGTCTCCGCAACGGCTCGCGGAGACTCACCTCGATCTTGATCGTCTCCTCGCTCCGGCCGAGGGCCGACATATAGCCGACTGTGGCAGCGTAGTGTCGGGACTCTCTCGAGCCCGTCAGCGGCCTCGTCACGCGAAGACCGGCCAACCGCTCCGCGATCTTCGAAACCGCCTCCTTCGCGGGCGAAACGCTCCGACTCCTCTCGCCGCGTCCAGCGTCGACCGGGGTCGAGATGACGAAGTCCAGATCCTCACTCAGGCGATAGAAGCTGGCGTGAACCTTGGCGAGGCACGTGCCGCCCTTGAAGACGAGCCCGCCGGCGAAGGTCAAGTGCCGAAGCAGCACCGTGCAGAAGTAGTCCTTCTCGATCAGCCGGGAAGCGAATCCTGTTTCCGCTGCCGTGAAGTTGAGGGCTTCCCGGAAGAGGATCGGATCTTCGTGGAATCGGAGAGGCTGCGGGTCAGGCGGACTCATTCCACACGACGCCCCAACAGCGATCGACCGTCCCTCGTTTTGGCCGCGTCGGAATCCAGGGGATCAGTGCTTGGGAGGGCTTCAGGGCCTTCTCGAGCGTTCGGAGCAGCGAAGGGCTCACATCCTCTCGATCGAGCAAGGCTCCGATCCTGCGAATCGAGCCCACCTCTCCGTAACGAAGCGTCGTCCGGACGAGCTCCGCAGGCTGAACCCTACCCGACGAAAGCTCCTTTCGGATCCAGTCGAACGCCCGAGGCAGGGTGTTGAACCGGGACCAGTCATTGACAGCATCCACGAGCGTCCGAGCCCGGGACGAGTAGGACAGCGTCAGGCCGTCGGCCGTCCGCACCTTTTCGACGGCCCCCAATCGGCCTTCCGCGACCTTGATGAGCGTCAGGGCGATCGATCCAATCACGCGCTTTCCCGATATCCGGTCGTTGTACGCGTAGACACGGTTGGGCAGTTGCTCGTCGAGGCCATACCGGTTGAAGGCATTCGGGCCACAGATCTGGTAACGCCCCTGCCGGTCGTCCATGAGCGCCTTCAATGCGAGGGCCTCGTCCGGGCTCCACGAGCCGCCGAACGGCAAGCGTTCCGGCACGAGATAGAGCCCTGGTCGCACTCGCGCGATCAGCTTTGCGCGAGCCATCCGGCGAAAGAGCTCACGCTCCTGCAGACGGGTGAGCCCCAAAGGGCCGGTCAGCTCGCCGGTGCGGACGGTCCGCTGCCTTCGCATCTGGAGATAGGCGAGCATCTGTGCTTCCTGTCGCCCGAGGCGTCGCTTCATAAGTGTACTCTATTTCATGTAAATGGTTTGTCAAGACATTTACCTAAAATAGAATACACTCACTAGCGGATCCCGAAGAGACCTTCCGGTCGGTCATGGCGCAGATCGTCGCGGTGCGCAACTCCGCCCCCTCTCCCCCCGGAGAGGGCCGGGGTGAGGGCGCTTCTATCGCCCCGACCCGAGCTTGATCAGCGCCTCCCGCAGCCGGGGATGCCGCTGCATTCGTCTCAGGTAGGCGCGCTCGCTCCGTCCGGCCTTGGCGCGGACAATGTCGGCGACGCCTTCGCGCTCGGCCTTCGTCCAGCGCCCAAGGTTCGCAACCCCGTTCAGGACGAGCGCGAATTCCGCGAAGGCTCTTCGCTCGAGAGGCGAAAGGCCAGCCGGCCGCAGGTCGAGCGCCTTCGCAACGCGCCCCTGTGAGACCGTGCGGAGACGCTCCGCGCTCCCCCCGTGCCCGCTTCTCATGCGCCGGTTGACCAAGAGCCCGAGGTTGCGGACGTGGAACCGGTCCCAGTCGCCCGACGGCGTTTCGGGCACTTCGTACAAGAGGTTGTGCGTGACCAGTGCGGCAAGCGTCCGCCGCGAGGAGCGGTAGGAGGGGTCGCTCGTCATCCGCCGCTCCTCGCGCCCGACGCGCTCCGCCACACCCGGGTCGGTCGGCCGAAAGCCGAGCTTGCGGTAGAACCAGAAGGCTCCCGACTCGATCGCCTCTTCGTTCCCGAAGCCCAGCTGATAGGGGTCGATCGAGAAGGAGGTCACCCCCAGCGCCTCGCGGTGGAACTTCAGCACCTGCGCGTAGAGCCAGGCCGACTCCCCTTCGCGGAACGCGTAGTAAACGTTGAAGCCGATCTCCAGCCTCTCGAAGAAGGCCAGACCCTCGATGTAGCCGACCGGGATGCCGTTCTTGACGACGAAGCCGCCGTAGGCCGCCCGCAGCGGCAAACGGTGCTCGGGAAGGATCCCGAGCAGGAAGACCTCGACGCCGCGGCCGGGCCGAGCGGCGAGGACCGAGGCCGGATCCGCGTACGTGAAGGTGTAGAACTCCCGGTACCTCGCCGCCGTCGCTTCGCGCACCATGGCGCAGACCCGCTCTCCTTGCCGGCGAGAGAGCCTGCGCACCGCGAGCCTCGGCCCCGCGAAGACCGCCTCGAGCGCGAAGTCGCGCCGGGCAAGCAGCGGTTCGCGGTGGAGGAAGAGCGGCGGCCCCGGCCGGCGCATCAGAGTGCGGGAGGCCGGGGTCCGGCCGAGCCTCCACTCGATCGGGGCGCCGAGCGAGTCCCAACGCTCCCCCCTCGCGGCGGGGGAAAGCGGCAGGCGACCGTAGCGGTCGAGAAGCCACCCGGCCTCACCGCTGCGGCTACCCGCAGCCGCCCGCAGCCACGTCCGGTAGGGCACGTTGGCGTCGGCGAGCGCCTCCTCTTCGAGCAGCGGCAGGAACTCCGGCCAGCTCGCCCGCATCCGGTCCGCCGCATCCAGGGCGTCCCACTCGATCGAGACGCGCCTCCGGTGACGATCCCTCAGCCAGCGGGCGAGGTCGAACGAGAAGTCGGTCGTGATCGTCGTGCCCGCCACACCCGCGACCTCCGGCTCGTCGAAGGGGGAAAAATCCGCGCCGGCCGCCTCCAGGCGGGCGACGAGCTCCGGCATCCTGTCGAGCAGGGCCTCGGCCTTGCGCCGCATGAGGCGGGAGGGGGGATAGGCCGCCAGGAAGAGGAGCCGGTCGTGCAGTCGGATCAGCGCCGCGACGTCCCGCGACGCCAGGCGCGCCAGCCGGTCGAGCGCCCGCGCCAGACGCGCTGCCTTCTCGCCGCGCGCGCGCGGCTCCGCGACGAGATCGAACAACTTGTCGGCGGGGGACGCCACGCGGCGGCATGGTAGCCGATTCTCCGGCGTTGCGGATAAGATCGCGCGGCGCCCGTTCGGGCGGCGACTTTGAGAGGAAAAAGATGAAGCGCTCCGTTCTGCCGGCGATCCTTCCCTGCCTCGCGCTGCTGTTCGCGGCCCTCTCGTTGCCCGGCGAGGAGAGCCGGCCCGGCCGCGACCCGGCACAGCCGATCGATGAGGAGTACACGAGAAAGATCAGGGAGTACACGACCGAGAGCTTCTTTCTGTCGCCGCTCGTGGACTACCTGCCGGCGGCTCCCGGCGTTCCGACGCCCAAGAGCGTGCTGGGCGACGTGGCGGGCGCGCCGGGCAGGCTTCCCTACTCGGCCGACGTGCACCGCTACTTCCGAGACCTCGCCGCGGCCTCGCCGCGCGTCCACGTGCGGCCGATCGGGACCTCCGAGGAGGGGCGCGAGATGATCGTGGCGACGATCGCCTCGGAGCAGCTGCTCGCGCGCCTCGAGGAGAACCGCGAGCGCCTCGCGAGGCTCGCCGACCCGCGCCGGATCGGGTCCAACGACGCCGAGGCTGAGAAGCTGATCGCCGGCTCGGTGCCCGTCTACTACATCACCGGAGCGATTCACTCCCCCGAGACCGGCTCCCCGACCGCCCTGATGGAGCTCGCCTACCGGCTCGCCGTGGACGAGAGCCCCTACGTCCGCTTCATCCGCGAAAACGTCGTGACGATGATCACGCCCGTCGTCGAGGTGGACGGCCGCGACCGGCAGGTGGACCTCTACAACTGGCACCTGGCCCACCCGGAGGAGAACTGGCCGCCGCTGGTCTACTGGGGGCACTACGTTGCGCACGACAACAACCGGGACGCGATGGCCCTGACGCTGAAGCTGACGCGCAGCGTGCTCGCGGCGTGGCTCGGCGCGAAGGCCCAGGTGCTCCACGACCTCCACGAGTCGGTCCCCTACCTCTACGACAACACGATCGGCGACGGCCCCTACAACGCCTGGATCGATCCGATCCTGACCAGCGAGTGGCAGATGCTCGGCTGGAACAACGTGCAGGAGATGACCCGGTTCGGCATGCCCGGCGTCTTCGCGCACGGAACCTTCGACACCTGGTCCCCCGGCTACCTGATGTTCCTCGCCGCGACGCACAACGGCGTCTCGCGCCTCTACGAGACCTTCGGAAACGCGGGCGCGGACACCCTCGAGCGCACGCTGCGCCCCGA
Source organism: Thermoanaerobaculia bacterium (assembly GCA_050745345.1). GTDB lineage: Bacteria > Acidobacteriota > Thermoanaerobaculia > UBA5066 > Gp7-AA6 > DATBFU01. Next base: position 1,980 of record JBOGJK010000284.1, on the reverse strand, counting down.
GGAGCATTCCCGAACCTGGTACCGGCAGAACCCCCCGCTGCCGAAGGTGAAGTGGTCGCAGCGCAACAACAACAACTACCAGCAGACGGGGATCCTCGTCTCGCTCCGCTACGTCGCGGAGAATCGCTCGGAGTTCCTGCGCAACTTCTATCTGAAGAGCAAGCGCTCGGTCGGCAAGCCCCATGCCGAGGGGCCGGCGGCCTATGTCTTCCCGTCGGACGACCCGCGTCCCGGCGCGCAGGCCGAGCTGCTCCGCCTGCTGCAGCTCCAGGGGTGCGAGGTCCACCGGGCGACGGCGCCCTTCACCGCCGTCGTCTCGACACCGAGGAGGCCGAAGAAAGACGCCGAGAAGGGGGAGGAGGGCTCCGAGAGGAGGGAGAAGCCTGCTCCCGAGACGCGTGCGTTCCCGGCGGGCAGCTATCTCGTGCGCATGGACCAGCCCTACAGCCGCATCGCCGACGCGATGCTCGACTACCAGTACTGGAGCCCCGAGGACCCGCAGAAGAGCCCGTACGACGACACCGGCTGGACCTTCGGCGAGCTCTTCTGCGTGGAGGTGCGGCGAGCGACCGACGCGAAGGTGCTTGCCGTCCCCATGGATGCCGTGACCGGCCCCGTCACGGCCCCGGGCGGCGTCAAGGGGAGCGGCGCCCTCTTCGCCGTCAACCACAACGCCGAGAGCGCGCTCGCGACCTTGCGCTTCCGCTTTCGGGAAGCGAGCTTCGAGGCGGCCGAGGAGCCGTTCGAGGCGGCCGGGCGAAAGTTCGCGCGCGGGTCGTTTCTGATCCGCGGCGTCCTCCGCGAGGAGCTCCAGAGCGCCGCCGCCGAGCTGGGGATCACCGTGACGGCCCTCGCGGCGGCGCCGAAAGTCACGACGCACCCTCTCCGCGTGCCCCGCATCGCCCTGCTCCACACCTGGATGTCGACCCAGGACGAGGGGTGGTGGCGCCAGGCCTTCGACGAGCGCAAGGTCCCCTACGAGTACATCAGCACCCAGCTCGTCGCCAAGACGCCGGACCTGGCGTCCCGCTTCGACGTCATCGTCTTCCCCCCGGCCGGGATCGGGCCGCGCCACATCGTGGCCGGCATGCCGATGTGGGGCAACCCCCTGCCATGGCAGACGACCGCGTTGACACCCAACCTCGGACGGATCGACTCGACCGACGACATGCGCCCGGGCCTGGACCTGTCGGGTCTCGCGAACCTGCGGCGCTTCGTCGCGGAGGGGGGCGTGCTTCTGGGCGCGATGGACACGGCGGAGCTCGCCGTGCAGCACGGCCTGACGCCCGGCGTCTCGATCAAGGAACCGGAGAAGCTGAAGCTGACCGGCAGCGTCGTGCGCTCCAAGCTCGTGGATGCCTCGAGCCCCATCGTCTACGGCTACCCCGAGGCGCTGTCGATCTTCTCCTTCGACGGCCCCGTCTTCGGCCTCTCCAACGTCGCCGGCCGGCGCCCCCGGCGCCGGGAGAGCGAGGAGAAGGAGCGGGCGACGGGACGAGGAACGGCCGACGACCCCGACTTCGTGGTCGGACGCCCGCCGACGCCGGCGCCCGAGGAGCCGAAGGCCGAACCATGGGAGGCACTCCCCTTGACCGACGAGCAGCGGCGCAACAACCCTTTCGTCATCCCTCCTCGGTTCCGGCCGCGGGTGCCGCTGCGCTACGGGGACGCGAAGGAGCTGCTCGTCTCCGGGTTGGTCGTGGGCGCCGACGAGATCGCAAGGCACCCGGCCGTCGTGGACGTGCCGGTCGAGAAGGGGCACATCGTGCTCTTCTCCAACAACCCCTTCTGGCGGGGCCAGACGCGCGGCAGCGAGTTCCTCGTCTTCAACGCCATCCTGAACTTCGACAGCCTGAACGCGGGAAGGAAGGATCCGGAGAAGTAGCACGACGAGAGCCTCGCACCGGCTCGGGGAGAGGTTCGGTTGCGCTCGAGAAGGGGTGGAGCTACCCCGATTTCGTGGACAGGTTACCGCTTGGG
>JBOGJK010000283.1:0-15689 GCA_050745345.1 Thermoanaerobaculia bacterium | reverse complement strand
GTCCACGATCGCCTTGGGGATGTCCCGCGGCTTGACCTTCTCGACGAGCTCCCCCCTCTGATCCTGGATGCAGGAGACCGGGCAGTAGCGCGCGCAGACCGAGCAGTCGATGCACCGATCCGCGTGGATGACGTACTTCTCGCTCTTGTCCCCGGTGATCGTGTGCGTCGGGCACTTGATCTCGCAGACCCCGCACCCGATGCAGGTCTCGGTGATGAAATGGGGCATACCCTCGCCTTGGCCCCCAAAAGTGGGCCTTTTCGGTCGTCTCGGACTGAGCAAAAATATCACAGCCGGCCGCCTCCCGCGGAACATTTCGGGGCGGTTTGCGTTGGGAGATCGAGAGAGGCGGAGCCGATGAGAGAGATCCGGGCAGTCGTCGTGGGACTGGTGATCGTCGTGCTGATCGCGATGGCCTACTCCTGCTGGCAGCGGCCGAGCAAGGAGTTTCACAAGATCAGCGGGTACCGGGTCGAGATCCAGAAGACCGAGGGAGACTCCCGCAAGAACGTCTCGTTCTCGATCCCGATCGTCACGGTGGCGCGCCTCGCGTCGCTCGTCCCGATGAGCCGCATCGGGGGGAACTGGGAGAGCGACTGGGGCAACGGCGAGGTGACCGGAAAGGACATCCTGGACGCCGCCGCGCAGAGCGCGCCCGGCAAGCCCGGAGTCATCGAGAAGGACGGCAACCGCATCGAGGTCATGGCAGATGGCTTCGCTCTGGAGATCACGGTCAAGGACGACTGGGACAAAACGGTCCGGGTGCGAGTGCCGCGCGCGCTCGTCGAGGGGTTCACCGACCGCCGCAGCATCTCGATCCAGGAGGTCTTGAAGCATCTGGATGAGCTGGGGCCCGGCGACATCGTCCGAGTCGACGACGGGGACAGCGTCGTGACGATCTCGGCCGAGCCGAAGTAATCCGCTCCCTCTCCCCATGGGAGAGGGGCGGGGTGAGGGGCGTGACAGGCTGCGGCGCAACTCCTCCGGGGTTATGCTCGAAGCCGTGGCGAACCGCCTCGCGGCCGAATCGAGCCCGTACCTGCTCCAGCACAAGGACAACCCCGTGGACTGGTATCCCTGGGGGCCCGAAGCCTTCGCGCGGGCGCGGGCGGAGCGCAAGCCCGTCTTCCTCTCGATCGGCTACTCCACGTGCCACTGGTGCCACGTCATGGAGCACGAGTCGTTCGAGAACGCGCGGGTGGCGGAGGTCCTGAACCGCGAGTTCGTCGCGATCAAGGTGGACCGCGAGGAGCGGCCCGACGTGGACGACATCTACATGTCCGCGGTGCAGACGATGACGGGCGCGGGAGGCTGGCCGCTATCGCTCTTTCTGACACCGGAGGGCAAGCCCTTCTACGGCGGGACTTACTTTCCGCCCGAGGACCGCTGGGGACGTTCCGGCTTCCTCACCGTGCTTTCCTCCGTCGCGCAAGCCTGGAAGTCGCGGCCGGAAGCCATCGAGGAATCCGCCCGGGAGCTCGCCTCGCACCTCGAGAAGAGCGCGCTGGGGCTTCCCGGCGGGCAGAGCGTCGGACCGGCCGTCCTGGGAGAGGCCGCCCGCGCCCTTTCGGCGGACTTCGATCCCGACGAGGGGGGCTTCGGCGGCGCCCCGAAGTTCCCGCCAGCGATGCGGCTGGAGTTCCTGCTGCGCTGGGACAGGCGCTCGGGAGATCCCTCCGCCCGAGCGATGGTGGGCAGGACGCTCGAGAAGATGGCCGCCGGCGGCATATACGACCAGATCGGCGGGGGCTTCCACCGCTACAGCGTCGACGCGAAGTGGCTCGTACCCCACTTCGAGAAGATGCTCTACGACAACGCGATGCTCGCGCGAGTGTACCTGCTCGCCTCCCGCGCGTACGGGCAAGAGGACTTGCGCCGGATCGCGCGGGAGACACTCGACTACCTCCTGCGCGAGATGACGCCGGAGGGGGGCGGCTTTTTCGCCGCGCAGGACGCCGACTCCGGAGGGCACGAGGGGACCTTCTACGTCTGGAACCCGGAGACGGTCCGGGAGGCCGTCGGAACCCAGGCCGCCCCGATCGTCTGCGCCCGATTCGGCGTGACCGAGAAAGGCAACTTCGAGGGGGGCGAGACGGTCCTCTCCGTCGTGCGCAGCGTCCCGGAGCTGGCCCGCGAGTTCGGCCGGAGCGAGGAAGAGATCGGCTCGCTTCTGGAGGAATCGCGCACGCGGATGTATTCGGCCAGATCGGAGCGCGTCTGGCCCGGCACCGACGACAAGCTTCTGACCGACTGGACGGCGCTCGCCGTCTGCGCCTTCGCCCTGGCCGCGCGGCTCTGCCGGGAGCCGCGCTACGAGAGGGCCGCCCGCGAGGCCGCGGACCGCATCCTACGCACCTGCCGCCGCGAGGGAGAGCTCCTCCACCGCGAGAGAAACGGCCGCGCCGACATCGCCGGCTTCTCGTCGGACTACGCGTTTCTGATCGAGGCGCTGCTCGACCTCTACGAGGCGACCTTCGAGCCGCGCTACTTCCGCGAGGCCGTGGCGCTCCAGGAGCGGCTCGACCGGCGCTTTTCCGATCCCGGCGGCGGCTACTACCTCTCCTCCGAGGCGCACGACGGCCTGATCCTGCGGCCGCGCGAGCTCTACGACGGCGCGACCCCTTCGACCAACGCGGTGGCCGCTTCCAACCTCCTGCGCCTCTTTTCCTTCACCGGCCGGCCGCTCTACCGCGAGGGAGCCGAGAAGATCTTCGGCGCCTCCTCCGGGTACCTGACGCGCGCGCCGCTGGCGCTGCCGCGAATGCTGTGCGCCGTAGACCAGGCGACCGGCGAGGCCCGGGAGGTCGTGCTGGCCGGCGAGCCCGGACGCCCGGACTTCGAGCGGCTCCGCGAGGCTGTCTTCGACAGTCCCGTCGCAAACCGCGTCCTCGTGCACGCGGACGCGAAGGAGAGCCTCTCCGACCTCGTGCCCCTGACGGCCGCCAGAGGCTCGCGGGACGGGAGCGCCCGGGCCTACGTCTGCCGCGATTTCACCTGCGGCCTTCCCACATCGGACCCGGCACAGCTGGCCGCCGCTCTCGATGGCTGAGCCCGGCCCGAGCCCGAGGCTGCGCGTCGTCGGCCTGCGGGAGAGCGCGCCCCGGGGCGGCAAGGGGCCCGGCCTGGCGGTGATCGCCGTCGCCCTCTACGCCCTCCTGTTCCTCGGGGCGCTTCTCTTTCTGTGGAGTCGGGTCCCGAATCGGCGGGGGGAGGCTCCCTCTGCCGCCGCCGCGCCCGCGGCCCCGGCAGCGAAGCCCGACCGGCTGGCACTGCTCTCCGGGGAGGGCCTCGCGCCGGACGCCCGATTCGCGTACGCGAGGCTGCTTTCGGCCGACTGCTGCGACTGCGGCTGCGAGCTCACGCTTCGCCAGTGCCTGGCGACCGACGCGAAGTGCTCGCGCAGCGCGGAGATCGCCTCGCAGCGGGCCGCGGAGCTGCAGTAGACCCTTGGGCGCGCCCGGCTCGACCGGACTCGTTTTCGACGAACGGTTCCTGCTCCACCGCGCGCCGTACGAGCATCCCGAGCACCCCGGGCGACTGACGGCGATCCGCGCCCGGCTCGAGAAGGAGGGCCTCTTCAATCGCTGCGAGCGCGTCCCGGCGCGGGAGGCCGCCGACGAGGAGCTTCTCGCCATCCACGAGGAGTCGCTGCTCGCGTCGATCGCGGCGACCGCGAGGCTCGAGTTCGCGCAGCTCGACCCCGACACGTACGCCTGCCGGGACTCCGCCCGGGCGGCCAGACTCGCGGCCGGCGGGCTCCTGGATCTGACGCTCCGCGTCGCCCGTGGCACTCTCGACAACGGCCTCGCCCTGCTGCGCCCGCCGGGGCACCACGCCGAAGCGGACCGCGCCATGGGGTTCTGCCTCTTCAACAACGTGGCCGTGGCGGCCGCCGCCGCGCGCCGGGCCGGGGTCCCGCGTGTGCTCATCGCGGACTGGGACCTGCACCACGGCAACGGCACCCAGCACTCCTTCTGGAACGACCCGGATGTCCTCTACTTCTCGACCCACCAGTTCCCGTTCTACCCGGGGACGGGAGCCGCGGACGAGGTGGGCGGACCCGACGCGCGCGGCCGCACGATCAACGTGCCCTTGCCCCCGGGCTGCGGCGACGCGGAGTACCTGGCCGCCTTCGACCGCGTGCTGCTGCCGGTCGCGCGAGCCTTCCAGCCGGACCTGGTCCTGGTCTCGGCGGGCTTCGACGCCGCGCAGGGGGATCCGCTGGGCTCCATGCGCCTCTCCCCTGCCGGCTACGCGGCGATGACGGCGCGGCTGCGCGCGCTCGCGGAAGGCAAGCTCGTGCTCGCCCTGGAAGGCGGCTACAACCTCTCGGCGATCGCGCGCTGTGCGGAGGCCTGCCTGCGCGTGCTGCTCAACGGAGAACCGATCGAGATGAACCCCGACGGAAGACTCTCCCCCCTCGCCACCCGCGTGCTCGATGCGGTTCTCGACGCGCAGCGGCCGTTCTGGCCGGGCGTCTTCGGGTAGGGCTGGAGCTAATCCCGGGAAAACAGCACGATGTCGCTCGAGGGCCGGTACTCGCCGAAAAGAATCGAACCGGAGTCCGCCGACCAGGCGATCCCCCGCACCCGCGAAGGGTGGGTCAGCGTCAGAAGCCGACGAAAGGGTTCGGCACCCTCTGGCTCGACGACGTGGATCGTCGCATCCGCGGTGCCCGGGACTGCCGCGGCCGCAAGCCGCCGTCCGTCGGCCGCCCACGCGAGCATGCCGATGCTGAGGTGGGGGCCCTCGGGGAGCCCGGCACGGAGCGGGTGGCCCGATGGATCGACGAACCGCAGCCGCGTCTGGAGGCCGGGGGTGCTTTCCAGATAGGCGATCTCGGACCGCCCGGGCCGCCAGGCCGGGGCGTGTCCGCCGGAGGGAGTCGGCAGTCGAGAGACCCTGCCGTTTCCGAGATTCACACGGTAGAGGCCCGGCAGGTCCCCGGCGGGGGCTGCGAAGAGAATTTCTCCCGCGTCCGGCGACCAGGAGAGCGTGTCGAGAACCCGGGCTGGCGCGAGCAGCCGCGGCGCGCCTCCATCGGCCGAGACGAGCCAGATGCCCCGCTCGCCGCCGCGGTCCGACACGAACGCCACCTGACTGCCATCCGGCGAGAAGGCCGGCCGCTCGTCGAAGCCCTGGCCGGTCGTCAGCGGCCGCGCTCCGGTGCCGTCCGGATTTCCCGTCCAGAGATTCCGGCTGCCAGACCGCGCCGAGCTCCAGACCAGACGATCGCCGCGTGGAGAGACGGCCGGATCGAAGTCGCCCAGGAAGCCGTCGGTCAGGAGCCTGGGCGACGGGGCGGCGTCGAAGCGGACGGGAATCGAGACGAGCGCTTGCCGTGCCTCGACGCAGGTCGCGATCAGCTGCCGCTCATCCGCCGAAACGAGCGGCTCCGCATACTCCCCCACTCCCGTCGTCAGGCGCACGGGGCGGCGGCCCGACGAGGGAGTCCACCAGAGCGCCAGGTCGGCGGAGTCGGGGTTGGCGGCGTAAAGCAAGCCGTCGGTCAGGGGAACGGGATAAACCGCTCGGCGGGAGGTTCGGACCACGAGCTCCGGCTCCCCGCCGCTTGAGGGAACGCGGGCGATCTCCGAAGGCTCGCTGTTCGAGCTGGCGATTCCGTAGATGAAGTAGATGAAGCGGCCGTCGCCCGACCAGGCGGGCCAGTGGGCGTGGAGACCGCCGCGCGGTTTCAGGATCTCTTTCGGGTCGCCCCCGTCGGCGTCGGCAACGTAGAGCGCGTCGCCGCGAGACGCGCCGGCCCTCACGAAGACGAGCCGGCGGCCGTCCGGCGACCAGCGGACGCTGCGCCCCTTCGCCACGAGCTTGCGGGCCTGGCCTCCGAGGGGGGCCGGGACGACCCAGGTGGCAAAGTCCGCCGCGGACGCGCCGGGCGGGCCAGAGTCGACGGCGATGAGCGCGCCGTCGGGCGAGATTCCGAGACCGCCGACGTCCGCGCGGCTTTGGATCTGCAACCCAGACTTCTCCGTCAGATTGGCCGCCTCTCCCCCGGCGAGGAACTTGACCCAGACATCGACCGGCCCGCGGGCATTGGACAGGTAGGCCACCCACTTGCCGTCCGGCGAGATCGCCGCCCCGAACTCCTGCTGCGGTCCCGTCGTCAGACGGACCACGCGCGAGAAGGCGGGGACCCGGCTCGGAAACAGCGCGGGCCGCAGCACCCACACCGCCGCAAAGGCGGCGGCCGCGACGAGGATTCCGGCGGCCCACACCGCGGGGCGCCGCCGCGCCCTCGCGGTCGCGACGCGCGCTTCCGGCGCGGCCTCCCGCGACGACGCCCCGGAGAGCGCCTCGAGCGCGAACGCGAGGTCGCGAGCAGACTGGAACCGCTGCTCGGGGGCCTTCTCGAGGCAGCGCCGGATGATCCGATCGAGCGCCGGCGGCACCGCCGGAGGAAGGTCCGCCGGTTCTTCCCTGAGGATCGCCGTCATCGCGTCGACGGGCGTCGTCCCGCGGAAGGCGCGGGCTCCGGAAGCCATCTCGTAGAGAACCGAGCCGAGCGAGAAGACGTCCGTCCGGTGGTCGAGGGTCAGGCCCCGGACCTGCTCGGGCGACATGTAGCTCACGGTGCCCAGCACCGTGCCCGGCTGCGTCGGGTCCGCCGCCGTCGGAAGCCGCGAGCCGACCTGCGCCGGCGGCGGCACGAGCTTCGCGAGCCCGAAGTCGAGGAGCTTGACGCGGCCGTCGCGCGTGACCATGACGTTTTCCGGCTTCAGGTCGCGGTGGACGATCCCGGCCTGGTGGGCGGCGGCAAGGGCCTCGGCGACCTGGGAGCCGATCGCGAGCAGCCTCCGGGCCGGCAACGCACCCTCCATCAGCAGCTCCCGAAGCGTGGAGCCGGCAACCAGCTCCATGCCCACGTAGCCGATCCCGCTGTCGGACCCGATGTCGTGGATCGTGACGATGTTGGGGTGGTTCAGGGCCGAGGCGGCCCGGGCCTCCTGCTCGAACCGCGCCAGCCGTTCGCGGCTCCCGGAAAGCTCGGCCGGCAGGACCTTGATGGCGACCTCGCGCCCGAGCCGGGTATCCCTCGCCCGGTAGACCTCTCCCATCCCGCCCGCGCCAAGCGGTGCGAGGATCTCGTAGGGTCCGAGGCGGAAGCCGGGGACTAACGTCATCGGAAGATCGCGGGAGAGATTCTAAAGCCTGCGAGAGTGCTCGGGCCCATTGCGGCGGCGCCTGCGCCGATCCAGGCCGCGCGGACGCCGATCAGTCGTCGAGCCGCGTCGCCCGTTCGAGCAGGTCGGTCAGCTCGTAGGAGCCGGGGGCGAAGTGGAGCGTGAGGGCGCCTTCCTCGAACTCGGTGCGCTCGAGGGAGAGGTCGACACCCGGCGGCATCCACTCGTTCAGGTTGACCACCATGATCCGGTCTTCGGAGTAGTACGTCAGCAGCCCCGGCGGCGCCTTCTGAACGAGGTAGGTCAGGAGCTGATCCGGGATCGGGATGAAGGAGAGCGCCTGCACGCGGTCGAGCACGAAGGCGAGGAAGCCGTCCTTCAGACGAAGCTGCGACACCGTGGCGCGCGCCGAGAGCGGAACGCCGAAGCGGTGAACGACCAGTGTCGCGGCGAGCTCGCCCCGCGTCACCTCGATCGAGAGATCGCGCAGCTCCGGGATCTCCTCGACCGCGCGGCGGACCAGGGCGTTCAGCGTCCTCTCATTGAAAGTGAGGCCGAGGCCGCTCCAGGCGACCCGGTGACCCTCGGGCGCCTCTCGGGGCGGCGGCAGCGCCTTGGCCGTCGCGGGACTGCTCATGCTCTTTCTCCCTCCATTTTAACGCCGCGGAGCTTCCCGGCATTCGGAGGATGGATGGCACTTTCGTGCATCGTCAGGGCAGGTAGGCGAGGGCAAAGCCCACCTGCGCCGCCATCATGAGCAGGTACATGTGGGTCCAGGCGGGATGGTTCTCCGTGGACGCGAGCTCGTCGGGGTTTCGCAGGAGCAGCCGCGCCGCATGGGCGCCCCAGGCCGCGAGCACCGCGCCGAGCAGGACGAGCAGCGTCCGGTTTCCCGTCAAGAGCGCTTGCGAGGGGTTGCCGGGATCGGGCAGCCACGCGAAGAGGGGGATCAGGAGCCAGGGCAGGACGAAGAAGGGAGCGATCAGCTTCGCCGCCCGCCGCACGCCGAAGCGCAGCGGAAGCGTGATGCAGCCGTGCGCCCGGTCCCCTTCCATGTCGGAGAAGTCCTTGGTGGAGGTGGCCCCGAGCAGAAACAGGGCGAAGATCCCGCCGATCGCCCAGGCCTCGACGTGGACGACCGCGGCGACAAAGGCCCAGCCCGCGACCTTCAACAGCCCTCCGCGCGTGGCTGCGATCGTGAAGTTTGCCCAGAACCAGTGGCGCTTCGAGCGGCCAAACGCGGGGAAGGAGTAGACAAACGTCGCGAGCGCGCCCACGCAGTAGATGAAGAAGGCGGCGTGCAGATCGAGCGGGGCCGAGATGCGTTCGGACAGTGTGGTGTGCGGGTACGGGACGACGATCCAGGTCGGCACGATCGCGAGCAGATAGAGGACGCCCGCGAGGGCCCAGGCGCGAGAGAGCGAGACCTCTCCCGTCACGAGCGGCCGCTCCGGCTTGTTCGTCCGGTCGATCTCGAGGTCCGCGATCTGGTTGACGATGTTGGAGGCGGCGTTCATCGCGGAGGCGCAGAGCGAGCCGATCGCGACGGTCAACACGACGGCCCAGGTCACGCGCCGGGCCGGGTCCGGGTTATGCGCGGAGCCGAAAGCGCAGACGGCCCCCGAGACGATGCCCAGAAGCGGCGGCAGGAGCGTGAACAGGCGCGCGAGGCGCAGGTACCGCTTCATCCTTCGACCGGCAGGTAGAGTGAGCCCTTCGCGAGGCTCGCGCCGATCTCGATCGCGACGACGGCGCCCACGAAAGTGTTCAGGGCGTTGGCGAACTCGTGATCGAGACGGAAGGAGAAGCGGCGGCCGAGGTCATTGGTGGCACTCTCCGCGAGAGCGCCGGCAAACCCCGCCACGGCCACGATCCAGATCGAAGCGGAGGGCACCAGGCCGGCCAGCGAGGCCGCGAGCCCGATGGACGCCGCGCCGGCCGCAGCCGCGGCGAGGCCGGCCCAGGAGACGGCGCCCGGCGTGCCGACGGGCAGCCTCGCGCCGCCCAGAGGCGAGAAGGCGCGCCTCCCGTAGAGGCTGCCGAACTCGGTGGCGAGCGTGTCGGCCGCCGCCGCGGCGAAGCAGGCCGCGAAGGCGAGCCCCCAGAGCGCCTGGAAGGAAGAGAGTAGCGCGATCAGCGTGCCCACCAGACAGTTGGCCGCCACGTGCTCCGCGCCCCTTCTCCCCTGCCGCGCCTGCGCCGTGCCGAGCTTCTCCTTCGCACGGTAGCCGAGCTTCGAGGCGAGGGTGCCGGCGAGAAAGAAGCACCAGAGGACGGCGTAGGCGCTGGAGCCGCCGGTTGAGAGCACCGCGGTCCCGACGAGGGCCCCGGCGACCGCCCCCGAGACCGACACGGCGCCCGCCAGGTACGCCGCCACCGCCACGGCGGCGTTGATCGCGAGCGCCAGAAAGACGCCGGGGCGCCCGGGCAGGGCGGCCGGAGGATGCGCAAGAGAGACCCACGCGAGGAAGAACGCGGTCGGCAGCGCCGCCACCAGGTTGTCGTCGATACCCGACCGGACCGACTCGAGGAAGGCGAAGAGCCCGGCGCCCAGCGTCAGGATCGCCGCCGCCTCGGGATCGAGCCTCGCCGCGACGAACCAGAAGACGAAGGCCGCCGCCGCCGCACCGAACGCCCAGTTGGCGAGCAGACCCATCCATGTCTTCTCGCGGTTCCAGGGGAGGCGCGGCCCTTCGACGATCTTTCCGACGATCGCCGCGGCGGGGTCGCCGAAGGCCATCATGGCCCAGACCGCGGCGGCGATCGGCAGCGAGGCGCCTCGGAAGAGCAGGAGGAGCAGGAGCACCATCGCCGGGTACGCCACGATCCCGGCGTCGCGGCGGCGGGAGCCGTCACGGTAAATCCCGCGCCCGATCCGCGGCATGACGAAGAGGTTGAAGAGGAGCGCTGCGAGAGCACAGAGCGCCGCCTGCTCCCACGAAAGCCAGCGCAGCGCGAGCGCGAAGAGGCCCATTCCGGCATGGACCGCCTTGCGCTTCCACTCGGCCGGCGAGAGCTTCACGCCGCGGGGGTCTCGCCGCTCGAGAGGTACTCCGAGAGCGGGTCTCGGAAGTGGCGGATCGCGCGGCCGGTGACCTTCTCGTACTTTCCCGTGTCGAGCACCGAGTAGGAGGGGCGCCGGGCGGGGCGTCCGAGCGTGCCTGAGTCGATCGGCACGACCTCGACGTCCGGACGCCCCGAGAGCGCGACGATCTCGCGGGCGAGCTCGAACCACGACACCTCGCCGCGGTTGGCGAAGTGATAGACGCCGACCGCCGAGAGCTCGAGTAGCGCCAGCAGCGCCTCCGCGAGGTCGGTAGTCGCCGTCGGGCGGCCGCGCTGATCGTCCACGACGGTCAGCTCGCGCCTCCCGTCCTCGATCTGCCGGCGAATCGCCTCCGCGAAGTTCCACCCTCCGCGGCCGAAGAGCCAGGAGGCGCGCACGACGAGCCCTGTCGGCACTCGCAGGGCCGCCCGCTCCCCCGCCAGCTTCGACCGCCCGTAGGCCGACAGGGGCGCCGTCGCGTCCTCTTCGGCGTAGGGGGCGCCCTTGGACCCGTCGAAGACGAAGTCCGTCGAGATCTGCACCAGTTGGGAGGAGTGGACAAGACACTGCGCGGCCAGCAGCTCGACCCCTCCGGCGTTGACCTCGAAGGCGCGAGGGTCCGACTCGCAGGCGTCCACTTTCGTGAAGGCGGCGCAATTGACGACGACCTCGGGCCGGGTGTCGCGGAAGGCCCGTGCGACCGCCTCCGGGCGGGTGATGTCGAGATCGGACTTCGGGCGCGCGAACACCTCGCATCCCGCGCCCGCGAGCGCCGGGACCAGATCCGTCCCGAACATTCCGGAGGCGCCCGTGACGAGGACCCGCCGCCGCAACTGGGCCGCCGGCCGCGGCGCGGCGAGGACCTCCGGCGCGAGATCGACGGCGGCGACGGCCGCTTCACTCATGGGCCGTGAATCGTAAATCGTAAATCGTGAATCGACGGAACCGGATCGGCTTCAATTTACGATTCACCATTCACGATTCACGGCTCTCAGCCCCGCTCCTTGGCCGTCGTCGTCGAAGTGGCGAGCCGCTGCCCGTACTGCGTCCGGTAGAAGGCGCGATAGGCCGTGTCCTTTTCCTTGATCGGGCGCCACCACTCCGGGTGATCGCGGTACCAGCGGATCGTCTCGGAGAGCCCCTGGTCGAACGGCGTGCGCGGGCGAAATCCCAGACGGGCGAGCTTCCCGGCGTCGAGCGCATAGCGGCGGTCGTGCCCGGGGCGGTCGTCCACGAAGCGGATCAGGCTCTCGGGCCTTCCGAGCTCCGCGAGAACGCGCCGCGTGATCGCCAGGTTCTCCATCTCGTTGCCCCCCGCGATGTTGTAGGTCTCCCCTTCCGGACCCGTCTCGAGCAGGAAGTCGATCGCCTCGGCGTGATCCCGCACGAACAGCCAGTCGCGGACGTTGCGGCCGTCGCCGTAGAGAGGCAGCGGCTCTCCCTCGAGCGCGTTGGTGACGAAGAGGGGAATCAGCTTCTCCGGGTACTGGTAGGGGCCGTAGTTGTTGGAAGCCCGCGTGATGACGACCGGCACGCCGTAGGAGGCCCAGTAGGAGAAGGCCAGCCGGTCGCCGCCCGCCTTGGAGGCGGCGTAGGGGTTGCGCGGGTTGATGGCCGATTCCTCCGTGAAGGAGCCCTCCACGATCGAGCCATACACCTCGTCGGTCGAGATCTGGAGGAACCGGCGCACGCCGAGGCGCCGCGCCTCCTCGAGCAGGACGAAGACCCCGCGCATGTCGGTCTCGATGAAGGAGGCGTCTCCCAGAAGAGAGCGGTCCACGTGCGTCTCCGCGGCGAAGTTGACGACGTGCGTGCACCCCTCCATGGCGCCGCGCACGGCCTCGGGATCGGCGATATCGCCCTTCACGAAGCGGTAGCCCGGCCGCCCGGCGACATCCTCGAGGTTGGCCGGGTTGGCGGCGTAGGTCAGCTTGTCGAGGTTGACGACCGAGACGCCGCCGCGCGACGAGAGCACCCGGCGGATGAAGTTCGACCCGATGAAGCCGCAGCCGCCCGTCACCAGGATCTTCACAGAATGCCGATCTCGGAGTTGTCTCCGATCAGGAACCGGTGCACCCGCGGACGCTCGGCCCCTGGATGGATGCGGACGTTGGTGCCGATCAGGGAGTCCGCGATGCGCCCCGGGATCCGCTCGATGCGCGAGCCCTGCAGCACAATCGAGTTCTCGATCTCGCACCGCTCGACGTAGCAGTCCGCCCCGATCGCCGTGTACGGGCCGACGAAGGCGTCGCGCACCTCGGCGCCCGCGCCGAGGATCGCCGGGCCGCGCACCGTAGAGTTGAAGAGCCGCGCCCCCGGCTCGATGACGACCTTCCCCTCGACCCGGCTCCCGCTGTCCACGGACTCCAGGCCTCGCGCGACGAAGGTGTCGAGGATGATGCGGTTGGCCTCCAGCATGTCCTCGATCTTCCCCGTGTCCTTCCACCACCCCGTCACCAGGTGCGGGTGGACGCTCCTTCCATGGTCGATCAGCCACTGGATCGCGTCGGTAATCTCCAGCTCTTCCCGCGCCGAGGGCCGGATCGCTTTGACGGCGTCGAAGATCGTTTCGTCGAACATGTAGACACCCACCAGCGCGAGGTTCGTCTTCGGCCGCTTCGGCTTCTCCGTCAGGCGCACGACGCGCCCGTCCTCGAGCTCCGCGACCCCGAACTGCTCCGGGTTGGCGACTTTCGCCAGCAGGATCTGGGAGTTGCAGCCGAGCCTCCGGTAGTCGTCCACGAGCGCCGTGATGCCGTCGGCGATCAGGTTGTCTCCGAGATACATTACGAACGGCTCGCCCCGGAGAAACGGCTCGGAGATCAGCACCGCGTGGGCGAGGCCCCGAGGCGCGTCCTGATCGATGTAGGTGATCTCGGCGCCGAAGCGCGACCCGTCCCCCAGCGCCTCCTCGATCTCCGAGCGCGTTTCGCCGACGACGACACCGATCTTCCGGATCCCCGCGGCGACGATCGCCTCGACCCCGTAGAAGAGGACGGGCTTGTTGGCCACCGGCACGAGCTGCTTCGACCGCGTGTAGGTCAGCGGGCGCAGGCGCGTCCCCTTGCCGCCGGAGAGGATGAGGCCTTTCATCGAAGGCGAATCATACCGGGGGTCAGGTATTGAATCCTTCCGCGGGCCGAGAGTACAGAATCAAGACCTGACCCCGTCCTAGAAGAGCCCCGCCTTCAGGGCGCCGTTGAGGTCGAGCAGCGTCCCGATGTCCTTCAGGTTGACGACGAAGCGGACGTCGTTGCGCTCGTTGCCCGGCAGGCGCAGCTGCCGGAACTCCAGGAAGAGCGCGTAGCAGGAGCCCCGGTACGTCAAGAGGGACCGGTTCTCCAGCACGGTTCCCTGCTGAACGTCGTAGTTGACCTCCGCGTCGATGCGAAACGGCCCCGCGACGTCGACGCCGGCGGCGAACCGGAGCTGGTCAGCATTGGGAGATGGGGCGCCCGGCGGCAGAGGGGTCGTCAGGACCGGGCGGCTCGAGAACCAGGTCGCGTTGAAGAAGCTGGACTTCCAGGCGACGGAGGCTGCGACCGTGTTGGAGATCACCTGTCCGGACTTGGTGTCCCAGGCCAGCCGCCCGTCGAAGGAGACGAGCGCCCCCGGCGCAAAGCGCAGAGCCGCCTCGAGCGGCCCAGCCTTTCGGAAGCCGGGCGCGTCACCGAAGCGCGTCTGGGGAGGCTCGAAGGCGTAGCTCTGGGCGATCTCCAGGGAGGCGATCTCCGAGGCCGCGCCGGCCTTCGGATCGGCCGCCCGGGCGAGCAGGCGGTTGACCAGGGCGTACCGGATCTGGTTCTGCCCCAGCACTGTGTCGATGTCGTCGAAGAGCGGGACGCGCTCCGGCTCCTCGACGCGGGAGATCCAGCGGTAGTCTACCCGCGGCTCGATCACGTGCTTGAACTTGCCGAAGGGGCCGATCTGCCCCTCGTACACCCGCGAGAAGGAAGGGCCGACCAGCGCAAGCCCGGCCTCGCCGTAGGCGCGGGAGGCGCTGGAACCGGTGAACTCCGTCTGCAGCGCGTTGGTCGAGTCCGTGTAACCCGTCCAACGACCTCCCGCGCTGGCCGTCGCGGAGAGCCACGGCACCCCCTTCCATGGCAGGGAGATCACAGGGTGAACGTCCGCCCGCCCGTAGCCCCCGTGCAGGAATCTCTTTCCGCGGTTCACGAAGAGGTTCGAGAGGGAGGCCTGCACCGAAAGAAAGAAGGGGGTGCGGGCAAGCTCGGAGGTCCGGCGGAAGTACTCGAGCGTGGGCAGCCGCTCCTGCAGCACCGTCGCCCCGAGGAAGGTCTCGCTCCGCTCGAGACGCAGGTTCAACGAATTCACGCCGGCGTTCTTCGTCAGGAAGGCGCGGGAGAGGATCTCGGCAAGCGAGGCGTAGGTGAAGGAGCGCTCGAAGTCCTGGAGGTATTGCTCGTCGGAGTAGTCGCGGATCGCCACCACACCGCGCAAGCCCCAGGGCAGGTCTTCGGAGACGTGGTCGAGCCGCACCTTCCAGCGGTTGCGCGTGCGCAGCGTGAGCACGCCGAGGCTCCCGTCGGGAAGCGTGCACGGCGAGCCGGCCTCCCCCTCCGAGAGCGGGACGCAGGTGGTCGCCTCCGCGTCGTGGACGAAGTATCCCTGGAAGATGCCGGCCGACTGCGGGGAAGGAGCCCAGCGGAATTCCTCGCCGACCCCGACGGTGCCCTCCGAGAAGAGATCCACCTGGGTCGTCAGGTCCGTGGATTGCCCCGTCACCCAGTAATGCGAGAGGCCGAGATACGCGCCCCGCCGCTGCGTGTATCCGACTCCCGGCACGAGCATCCCCGACACGCGTCCCTCCTTCGTCGGCCAGATCATGTACGGCGTGTAGAGAAGCGGCAGCTCCCGGGCCCGGAAGGAGACGTTCTTCATCCGCGCGTAGTCGTCGAGCGTTACGGTGGCCTCGGTCATGAAGAAGGACCAGTCGGGCTCCGGCACGTCGCAGGCGGTAAACAGGCCCCGGTGGACGCGGTAGGTCGCCTCGCCGATCTTGTCGATCGCGTCCGCAAGGATGTGGTAGCTCGGCGGCAGGGTCGCCGAGGCCCGCTCGATCGTGCCGGTTTTCCTCTCGAGGTCGAACACGGCGCGCTCTCCGGAGAGGCGCGTGGGGCCCTGGTCGATCACGACGTGGCCTTCCAGCGTCGCCGTCTTCGATGCGAAATCGTAGCGCGCGCGGTCGGCCGAGATCTTCACGTCCTGGTACTCGATCGAGACCTCCTCGCTCCCCTCCCAGGAGACATCCTTCTCGTAGCGCACCGGGTTCTTCGTGTAGAGGCGGACCTCGCCTCCCTTCTCCGGCGCGCGGAAGCGGATCTGGAAGTTCGGATGGGTCCGGAAGCGGGACTCGTAGGGGTCGGTCTGGCCCACGCTCTGCCCGGGAGCGCGCGCCGCCGAAAGCAGTGAGAGGAGGAGGACAGGATAGAGGACGACGGACCCGGCACGCAGGGACCTCTCGTGCTCCACCTACCACC
>JBOGJK010000282.1:0-8382 GCA_050745345.1 Thermoanaerobaculia bacterium | reverse complement strand
CGTCTCGACGTTGCCGGCCCGCTAGGCCCGCGGGGCCGATTCACGGTTCACGGTTTACGGTTTACGGTTCACGATTTACGATTTAGGATTCCCGGGTCACCATGGCTGACTTCGCGGGCGGGGCGATCCACATCGTCGGCGCCGGGCCGGCGGGCCTGACCGCGGCGTTGACGCTGGCGCGCGCCGGGCGGCGGGCGGTCGTCCACGAGCAGCGTCCCGACGCGGGCGGCCGCTTCCACGGCGACTTACAGGGCATCGAGAACTGGACGACCGCGGGCGACGTCCTCGAGGAGCTCGAGACGATCGGCGTCGAGCCGGCCTTCGACGCGCACCCCTGCCGCGAAGGAGCCTTCTTCGATCCCGAGGGGCGCGAGTACGTCTACCGATCGCCGAGGCCTCTCTTCTATCTGGTGCGGCGGGGGCAGGCGGAGGGGACGCTCGACCAGCGGCTGAAGGAGCAAGCGCTGCGGGCCGGCGTCGAGATCCGCTTCTGTGACCCGGTCACGCGGCTGCCGCAAGGGGGAATCGTGGCCGGCGGCCCCCGGGGCCCCGACGCGATCGCGGTCGGCTACGTCTTCGAGACCGACCGCGCCGACGGCATCTTCGGTGTCCTGTCGGACCGGCTCGCCCCGAAGGGCTACTCCTATCTGCTCGTCGCGCGCGGCCGGGGGACCGTCGCCGCCTGCCTCTTCGACGACTTCCACCGGGAGAAGCTCTATCTGGAGCGCACGCTCGCGTTCTTCCGGCAGAAGGCGGGCCTCGCGATGCGCCATCCCCAGCTCTTCGGCGGGACGGGCAACGTGCTGCTCCCCTCCACCGCGCGCCACGGAGAGATCCTCTTTGCCGGAGAAGCGGCGGGATTCCAGGACGCGCTCTGGGGATTCGGCATGCGGCTGGCGATGCTCTCGGGCCACCTGGCGGCGCGGGCTCTGCTCGCCGGGACTCCGGCGGAATACGACGGGCTCTGGCGCCGGCGCCTGGGCGACCTGCTCAAGGTCTCGATCGTCAACCGCTACGCGTTCTCCCGGATGGGCGACCGTGGCTATGTGCGGCTCATGCGCTCGATCGGCCGCGCGGGAGACGCGCGGGAATGGCTTCGGCGCCACTACGCCCCGTCGCTCGGCAAGCGCCTGCTCTTCCCGATCGCCCGGCGGACGGCGCGCTCGCGCCGCACTCCTCCGGGCTGCGCCCTGTCGGGCTGCGACTGCACCTGGTGCCGCGCGCACCCCCTCGCGGCCAGCCTCAGGCCGGGCGAGCGGCCGCTGCTCGCCGCCTCGGCCGGCTCCGCAAGCCCCCTATAATCGCCGGGTGCGGGAGCGCCCTCCGATCCCCTTCGACGCGATCCCCATCCTCGCTCCGCTCTCTCCGGAAGACCGCGCGGTCCTCTCGCCTCTGTGCGAGCTCGGGGCCTTCGAGAAGGGGAGGGCGATCTTCGAGGAGGGAGACCCGGCCGACCGGATCCACTTCCTGTTCCTCGGGAAGGTCAAGATCGTCAAGGCCGGGCCGGAGCGCGACCTGATCCTCGAGATTCTCGGCCCGGGAGAGCCGGTGGGGGCGGTGGCGGCCTTCGAACGGCGCCCCTTTCCGGCCACGGCCGTGGCGATCGAGCCGTGCGGCCTGATATCGATTCCGGAGAAGGCTTTCTTCCAGCTGATCGAGAAGCGGCCCGAGATCACGCGGCGACTGCTCGCCGGGCTCACGCTGCGCCTGATGGCCCTGAACCGGCGGCTGGCGGACATGACCGGCTCGGTCGAGTACCGTGCCGCCCGCCTCTTCGAGACGCTCGCGACGAGGATGGGGCAGAAGCGGGAGGGTGCCGTATTCGTTCCGCTGCACCTCTCCCGTCAGGAGATCGCCGACCTGGTCGGAACGACGATCGAAACGGCGATCCGGGTGATGAGTCGCTGGCAGAAGGAGCAGCTCGTCGAAACGGACCCGAAGGGGTTTCTGATTCGCGATCTGTCCGCGCTGCGGGCGATCGCGCCCGAGTGAGGCCCGGCCCGGCGCGGACCTCCTCCTCAGTGCAGGTGGGCCGCGGGATTGCCGGTGGGAAGCGACTCGAAGGCGGGGTGGTCGGGGTTTCCCCGCGTCAGGATCATCGCGTAGAGGAAGGGGCCGAAGCTCGTGCCGCGCCGGCCATTGAGGAGGACGATCGGGGTGCCGTCGGATTCAGTCCGGGCCGCGGCGGCGATGTCCTGCTCGAGCCGGGCGCCGGTCTCCGGAGCGTCGAGACACGAGAGCAGCGCGGCGCGCGGCAGGAACGGCGAGGCGAGCTCGAGAACCCTCTCGCGGGTCAGACCCTTCTGATTCGCGAAGAGGGCCGCGGCGAACTCGGGCTCGCGGCCCGTCGGCTCGACACAGATCCGCGCCCTGGCCGCGACACAGCGCACGTCGTCTCCTTTGTCCGGCTTGAAGATCGCGTTGCACCGGCCGTCCAAGGGAAACTGGCGCGCGTCGACGCTGTAGCTTCCCACCGGAGCATGGGCGCGCAGCGTGCGGAGCGTCTCGTGGAGGCCCGCGCAATGCTCGCACAGGATGTCGGTGAACTCCGTGATCCTTACCGGCGCCAGGTCCGATCCCACCAGGGCCCGCGGCGGCGGAAGCGAGAGCGGCGGCGCGTTGCGGTAGATGGCGAGCGAATCGGCCAGAACCTGCCGCTGCGCCGGATCGAGCGCCGCGACCAGGTCATCGACCGCCTTGTCTCGCAACGGATTGCCCGTTCCGGGGCGGGAAGGCGGAACGCTCGAGGCCTCGCTGGCCGCGGCCGCTGCAGCGATGGCACTCCGGCCCGACTCGCCGCTGGTTTTCGGGGTCTGGAGACCCGGGTAGAGAAGCAGGAGAAAGGCCGCCGCCGTGCAGCCGGCGGCCAGCGCGGCGCCCCGTCCCGCCTCCGGAAACCCCGCGCGCCGCCACGTGGCGAGCGCGATCGAGGCATACGCTCCGGCGAGCAGATACGTCCCGATGCAGCCGACGCAGATCGCGCCCGCCGCGATGCTCGCCGCGACGAAGACGGCGACGGCGAGAATGCCGGCGCCGGCCGTCAGCCGCACGGCCGACGTCAGAGCGGCGACGGATCGCCCCTCGGCCAGACGCGCCAGACCCGCAAGGGGCAGGAGGAACGCCGTGATACCCCAGACCAGACCCCATCCGGCGATGGGAAGTCCCGTCAGGTTGTGGACGGCCGAGGCGAAGGCGCTGCCCCAGACGCCGGAGCAGTCGAGCTTCCCGCCGAAGCCGCAGAAGGACCCGCCGCCCGAGCGCCAGAGGACGAGCTGTCCCCAGAGAAAGAGCGACCAGAGCGCCGAGAGGGCGCCCAGGAGGGCGAGCGCGGCCCAGGCGCGCGGCTTCACGCCGGGCGTTGCGGAGTCGGGCCGTCCGGCGGCGGCTTTCTCATTCTTTCTCAAAGAGGCGCCATTCTGGCACGGCGCCACTCTTCGGAGAGGACGAGAGGGCGTGCGGGCAGCCGGCCGACTCCGCCGCCTTCCACCGGATCCGCCGGGTGGCGCAATCTCCTCAGGCCGCCCGCGGCCGCCGTTTCCAAGCCACGTAGGGACGCGCGAGCTGGCGCAAGGCGGCGAGCTTCCAAGCGTACAGCGACGAAGAGAGACTCGGCCGTACGAGGTCCCGGGTCTCCTCCGGCTGCACGATGAGCGAGACCTCGATGGGGAGAACGCCGATCGGAAGCCCGGCCCGGCGGCAGGCCTCCCAGAGGTAGCCGAAGACCTCCTTCATAGCCTCGGGATCGGGGGGCGGCTCGTTCTCGAGCTCGCTGCCGATGGTCGGGCGGAAGATGCAGACGGTCGGGAAGGCCCCGGCCGCGACGATCCGGTCGATGCCGCGCTTGGTCGCGGCGACCGATTCCAGCCCCGCGATGATCTCTCCAGAGACGCGGCCGCGCCCGAGTTTCTTGGAGGTGTACTCCATCGCCTCGAAGAATCCCGCCTGCCCCGCCGTCTCGGCCTTGCCGGGGCAGAGGCGCGCGAAGACCTCGGGATCCTCGAACTCGTAGCAGAAGGAGAAGTGGTCGGCGCCGGCCTCGACCAGATCGTCGTACTCCGAGAACTTGCGTCGCGGAACCGGCATGCACTGCACGCCGATGAATCCCCCGACCTGCTCCCGCAGCGCCTTGACGTACGGCTCGCACTGCCGCAGGCCATGGATCGCCTCGAGCCTGTCCACTTCCTCGAAGTGGTAGCCGGTGTTTAAGTGCGTGAAGATCGCGCCCGATTCGTCCCGGGCGGCGCGGGCCACCTCGACCACGTCCTCCACGCGCTTGCGAGCCTGCTCCGCGATACCGAGGTTTTTCCCGGTCGTGCAGAACTTGCAGGCGCGGGAGGGCGTCGAGGACCAGTAGAGGCAGGCGTTCGAGACGTAGATTCCGAGATAGCTCCCCTGTAGCACGCCGATCCGGCTCATCTCCACGCCCGAAGAGGTCCGCTGCGAGTACCAGGCCGGCTCCTCGGGCACCTGGACCTGGTGGGTTTCTCCACGTCGCTCGTCGAAGACGAAGTACGCCTCCTTCGCCTTCACGAGCCGGAACGGGGAGGCTGCCGCGAATCGCTCGACGACCGGCACATTGACCCAGATCGGCTTTCGCGGGTGCGGGAGGACCAGCTCGAACCCCGACCCCAGCCCCGCCCGGGTGCGCGAGATGCGCCGCCCATCCTCCCCGATCTCGCAGCTCGGGTCGATCCGCATTCCCCGGCAGAAGAGCTCAATCTCCAGCTCGACGGGAGCAAGCATCACGGGCAACTTAGCGGTGCGGCCCGCGCGGCGCCATGATGCAGATCATCCAAACGGGCCGCCGGGTTTTTGGTGCGTTTGCATCAGGCGAGCCTCCCCGGGCGGGGTCCAGATTGGGGCCCATGCGACCGAAGCGCCCAAAGAGCCCAAAGAGCGAAAACCGATCAAACGCATGATCGGCGTCATAAGCGCCGGCCGGCCCGCGCGAGATCGTCGGGATGCAGGTTCATGAGCGGCCGCCGCAAGAAAGGGGATGCCTCCGCGACGATGAGCGAGCCCGAGTTTCTCTCCCGCGGGCAGGTCGCTCAGCTCTTCGGAGTCTCGGTTTCGACCGTGACCCGCTGGGCCCGCCTGGGACTGCTCCCCGTCTTCCGCACCCCGGGCGGCCACTACCGTTTCCCTGCCGAAGAGACGCGGCGCGCGGCGGGGCGCGCCGGAGCCGGTGAACTTCTGAGGCTCGACTGACCATGGCGATCCCGGTGGCTCTCCCGGATCTGGCGCACTGGAAGGCGCAGGTCAAATGCCAGATGGGCTGCCCCGTTCTGACCGACGCCGGGCGCTACGTGCAACTGATCGCCGAAGGGCGCGACGAGGAGGCCTTTCTGGTCGCTCGCGCGCCGAACCCCTTCGCCTCGGTCTGCGGCCGCGTCTGCGCCGCGCCTTGCGAGGACGCCTGCCGGCGCGGGTCGATTGATGCTCCGATCGCGATCCGCGCTTTGAAGCGATTCGTCACCGAGAGGTACGGCGTCGAATCGGTGCGCCCCGACACGCAGAACCGGCTGCGCGAGGCCCTGGTCGGCGAAGGAAACCGATACCCCGGTCATCTGCCCGTCCACCCGCTCGGCCGTCCGCTCTCCCCGCCGGCGGGGCCCGCCGGAAGGAAGGTCGCCGTCATCGGCGCGGGCCCCGCCGGACTCTCGGCCGCGCACGACCTGGCGCTGCTCGGTTATGCCATCACGGTCTTCGAGGCTGCGGAGGAGCCGGGCGGCATGGTGCGTTTCGGGATTCCCGAGTACCGGCTCCCCCGCACCGTGATCCGCGCCGAGATCGAGAAGATCCTCTCGCTCGGCGTGGAGCTGAAGTTGAAAACCGCGCTCTCCCCGCGGTTCGGTCTCGCCGCGCTCCGGCAAGACGGCTTCGAAGCGATCTTCCTTTCGGTCGGCGTGTCCCGGGGGCGCGACCTTCAGGTGCCGGGTGTGGAGCTGGATGGGATCGTCAAGGCGGTGGACTACCTCCTGAACGTCAACCGCGGCTATCGGATGGACCTGGGACAGCGCGTGGTCGTCGTCGGAGGCGGCTTCGTCGCCTTCGACGCCGCGCGCACCGCCCTGCGCCTCGGGCGCAGGGACCTCGACCCGGAGTGGACGCGGCTGGAGGCCGAGGGAGACGCCCGGATGAAGGAAGCCCTCGATTCCGCGCGGGCGGCGCTGCGCGGCGGGGCCACAGAGGTCACGATCGTCTCCCTCGAGAGCTTCGACGAGATGCCGGTCTTGAGGACCACACAGGGGCAGGAAGAGTTCGAGGAGGCGAAGAAGGAAGGCGCCGTGTTCGTGACCCGGCGCGGCCCGAAACGGTTCCTCGGCGACGGGAAGGTCGAAGCGGTGGAGCTGCGGAGCGTCGTCTCGGTCTTCGACGAGACGGGGCGCTTTGCGCCGCGCTACGACGAGCAAGACGTGACGCGCATCGAGTGCGACGCCTGCATCCTCGCGATCGGCCAGCAGCCGGACCTCTCGTTCCTCCACCCCTCCGACGGCGTGGCGCTGACGCCGGGAGGGACGATCCGGGTGGATCCCGTCATCCTCGCGACGTCGGCGCCGGGCGTCTTCGCCGGCGGCGATGTCGCCTTCGGACCCCGCAACCTGATCGAGGCCGTCGCCAACGGGAAGCGCGCCGCGCGCTCGATCCACGAGCATCTCTCGCGCGAGGCGGCCTCGACGCGGGCGCTGCTCGAGATCGAGAAGCTGCCGACGGCGACCTACCGGATGCTCGCCGGCTTCGAGCTCCTGGACCGCGAGGCGCCCCCGACCCTCGAGCTCTCCCGCCGCACGGGCATCGCCGAAGTCGAGACGGGCTACGGGGAGGCCGAGGCGCGACGGCAGGCCGCACGGTGCCTGCTCTGCCACGTGCAGACGATCTACGACCCGGAGGCCTGCGTCCTCTGCAGCCGCTGCGTGGACATCTGCCCCGAGTACTGCCTGGCGATCGTTCCCTTCGAGCAGCTGGATCTGCCCGAAGAGGAGCGAAGTCTGCTCGAAGCCCGGGCGCAGGCCGGGGGCCTCCCGCTCTCCGCCATGGTCAAGGACGACGAGCGCTGCATCCGGTGCGGGCTCTGCGCCATCCGCTGCCCGACCGACGCCATGACGATGGAGCGGTTTTCGATCACGGAGCGATTCGCCGCCGCCGCAGCGGAAGGAGAGGCCGCATGAAGAAAAGCGACGAGGACCGCCGCGAGTTTCTCTGGAAACTGGGCATCGGCAGCGGCATCGCCGCGCTCGGCGCCCAGACGGTCGCTTCGATGCGCTCACTCGTGCCCAACGTCTCCTACGACGCGCCGACGACGGTCAAGCTCGGCCTGCCGCACGACTTCCCCGACGGGCTGAAGTTCCTCCCCGACCAGCGTCTCTTCGTCTTCCGCGAGGGGAACACCTTCCACGCGATCTCGGCCGTCTGCACGCACCTGGGCTGCACGGTGCGCGCCGAGGCGATGCCCCAGGTGGAGACCGGCAGCGTCGGAGGCCAGCCGCTGCGCCTGACGCACCGCTTCCTCTGCCCCTGCCACGGCTCGCGCTACACGGGAGACGGGGGCAACGTCTCGGGCCCGGCGCCCCGGCCGCTCGCCTGGTATCACCTCTCGGTCTCGCCGGAGGACGGCCAGCTCGTCGTCGACCTCGCCCGGACCGTGGAGCGCGACTTCCGCCTGACGGTCGCCTGAAGGAGCCCGCATGAGCGCAGATCCGAAGAACGCGACCCCGTCGGCCCCGGGCGTCCACCCGAGGCGCTTCTGGAGCTTCCGCCCCGCCTCCGACCGGGAGGCCGGCGACGCGGTCGTCTCCAACTTCCTGCTCCACTGGTTCCCGTCGAAGAGCTTCAAGGCCTCGCTCGCCTGGAGCTACTCCTTCTGGCTCGGCACGGTCTCGGCCGCGCTGCTGCTGCTCCTGACTGTTTCGGGACTGCCGCTGCTCTTTCTCTACATCCCCTCGGTCGAGCGGGCGTACGCTTCGGTCAAGGACATCGAGTTCGTCGTCACCTTCGGCTCCTGGATCCGCGCGGTCCACCGGATCTCGGCGCACCTGATGGTGGCGGCCGTCTTCCTCCACCTGGTGCGCGTCTTCGTGACCGGCGCCTACAAGAACGGTGTCGGGCGCGGCCAGCGGAGGGAATGGAACTGGGTCATGGGGGTGGCCATGCTGCTCCTGACTCTCTTCCTTTCCTTCACCGGGTACCTGCTGCCGTGGGACCAGCTCGCTTTCTGGGCGGTCACCGTCGGGACCAACATCGCCTCATCGATCCCGCTGGTGGGGCCGACGGTGCGGGAGCTGCTGATCGGCGGGCGGGAGATCGAGCAGCCGACGCTGATCCGCTTCTATGTCCTCCATGTCCTCTTCCTCCCGATGCTGCTCGGCGTGCTCTTCGCCTATC
>JBOGJK010000281.1:0-3258 GCA_050745345.1 Thermoanaerobaculia bacterium | reverse complement strand
TGACGGACCTGCTCGGCAAGGAGGGGGAGTTTCCGGGCGTGGCGCTGGCGAGCCAACGCCGTGTCTGGCTCTCGCTCTGCCCCGATCCGAGCCTGGTCCTGGGCCTGGACGTTCGCCGGCGCGAGGCGAGCCGCGAGGAAATCCGCGAGAGCCGGCGGCGTCTGCTGGGCCCGTCTCTTTCCGTCTCCTACCGGGAGCCCCTCGAGATCGTGCGCGGCTCCGGCCAGTTCCTCTACGACGAGGCGGGCCGCGCCTACCTGGACGTCGTCAACAACGTGGCGCACGTCGGGCACAGCCACCCGCGGGTCGTGCGCGCCGGGTCCGGCCAGATGGCGGTCCTGAACACCAACACCCGCTACCTCCACGAGTCCGTCCTTCGTTACGCCGAGCGGCTGACCGCGACGCTGCCCGAGCCGCTGCGCGTCTGCTTCTTCGTCTGCTCGGGAAGCGAGGCCAACGAGCTGGCGCTGCGGTTGGCGCGGGCACATGCGAAGGGGCGCGAAGTGATCGTCGTGGAGGGCGCCTACCACGGCAACACGGCGGCCTTGATCGACGTCTCCCCGTACAAGTTCGACGGGCCGGGCGGAGAGGGGGCGCCCCCGCATGTCCACAAGGTCCCGATGCCGGACGACTATCGCGGGCTCTACCGGCGCGGCGACGCCTCGCGCGGCGAGAAATTCGCCCGGCACGTCGCCGGGGCCGCCGAAGCGGCGCGCTCGCGCGGAGGCAAGCCCGCGGCTTTTCTGTGCGAGAGCCTGCTCTCCTGCGCCGGGCAGATCGTGCTGCCGCCGGGTTACCTCTCCGCGGCCTACCGGCATGCGCGGGCGGCCGGCGCGGTCTGCATCGCCGACGAGGTGCAAGTCGGCTTCGGCCGGGTCGGCACGCACTTCTGGGGGTTCCAGACGCAGGGCGTCGTCCCCGACATCGTGACGATGGGCAAGCCGATCGGCAACGGCCACCCGTTGGGCGCCGTCGTGACGACACCGGAGATCGCCGCCTCCTTCGCCAACGGCATGGAGTACTTCAACACCTTCGGCGGCAACCCGGTCTCCTGCCAGATCGGGCTCGCGGTGCTCGACGTGCTTCGGGAGGAGCGGCTGCAGGAGCACGCCCTGCGAGTCGGCGAGCGGTTTCGCGAAGGTCTGGAGGAGCTCGGCAGGCGCCACCCGATCGTGGGCGACGTGCGTGGGCTGGGGCTCTTCCTCGGCATCGAGCTCGTGCGCAACCGGGAGACGCTCGAGCCCGCCTCCGAGGAAGCCGCTTACGTCGTCGAGCGCATGAAGGAGCATGGGATTCTGCTCTCGACCGATGGTCCCTTCCGCAACGTGATCAAGATGAAGCCGCCGCTCTGCTTCTCGGAGCAGGACGCCGAGCTCGTCCTTGCCGCCTACGACCGCGTGCTCGGCGAAGACTTCGTGACGATGAGGGTCCGGCCCGCGGAGTCGTGATTCGGGCGAGATCTCCGGGTCCGAGACCTTCCCCGCGACCCCTGATGCATACGATGGCGAGATGTAATCTGCATTCGGAGGCAGATGATGCGGACCACACTCGATCTGGACGAGGAGGCGCTGGCGAGCGCCATGAAGGTGGCCGAGGGAAGGACCAAGACCGCCGTCATCAATGAGGCGCTCCGCGACTATGCGCGGCGGCGCGGCCTGCGGAAGCTGCTGAAGTTCGAGGGCCGAATGCGCTGGGAGGGAGACCTCGACCGGCTCCGAAAGCGGGAGCCTCGGCGCCGGTGAAGGTGCTGGTCGACACGTCGGCCTGGGTGGACTTCCTGAACGGACGCCCGTCACCGGAGGCGGCCGCTCTGGCGGCGCTGGTCGCCGGGGGGGACGAGCTTTGTACCTGTGGAATCGTGGCGGCGGAGGTCTTTTCAGGGCCTTCGCCGCGACCGGAGCCGCGACGAGCTGCGGGCCCTCTTTCGGAAGCTGGTGTTTCTGGAGCCGACAGGAATCGACCCGTACCTCCGGGCGGCAGAGATCTTTCGAGCGCTCCGCCGGGGAGGCATGACGATTCGGTCGACGATTGACTGAGTGATCGCGGCCCTGGCCGAGGAGAATGGCTGCTCCGTGCCGGCTCGGGATCGCGACCTCCAGGCCATTCTGAGGAGCGGTCTAGTCAAGGCGGCGTCGTGGCGGCTGGAGCCGGCGCCCTGATCCGAGAGCCGTCATGACGCTCGCCCACTGTGAGGTGACCCGGCGCCTGGCCCCGGCTTCCGGAACATGAGGACGTTTGACGCCGCGGTCATCGGCGCCGGGACCTTCGGCGCCTGGACGGCCTGGCACCTGCGGAAAGCCGGACTCTCGGTCGCTCTGATCGACGCCTACGGCACGGGCAACAGCCGGTCGAGCTCCGGCGGCGAATCGCGCGTGATCCGGATGGGCTACGGCGCCGACGAGATCTACACCCTTTGGGCGCTGCGGTCGCTCGAGGCGTGGCGGGAACTGTCCGCGCGGGTCGATCCGCCGCTCTTTCTTCGGACAGGTGTCCTCTGGATGGGGAGGGCCGAGGACCCGTACATGGAAGCGACGCTCGCGGCCCTCCATCGCGCTGGCGTGCCGAACGAGTCTCTGGAGCGAAACGAGCTCGAGAAGCGCCTCCCGCAGATCGCACTTGGGCCGATCGAGTGGGGGGTCCTGGAGCCGGAGAGCGGGGCGTTGCTCGCGCGGCGCGCCGTGCGGGCCGTCGCCGCCGAGGCCGCGGCGCTCGGAGCCGAAAGGCTCGACGCCATGGTCGAGCCGCCCTCGGGTCTCGGACGTCTGGAGTCGATCGCGCTGTCTCCGGGAGGGCAATTGAGCGCCGGAGCATTCGTCTTCGCCTGCGGCGCGTGGATGGGGAGGATCCTCCCGGACCTGCTCGGGGAGCGCATCTTTCCGACGCGGCAGGAGGTCTTCTACTTCGGCCCGGCCGCGGGCGACGCCCGCTTCCGTCCGCCGGCCATGCCTGCCTGGCTCGACCTGACCGAGAAGTGGTACGGGATTCCGGACCTGGAGACCCGGGGCTTCAAGCTCGCGCCGGACATCCACGGGCCGCGCTTCGATCCCGACACCGAAGAGCGCGCCGTCACGGCAGAGGGAATCGCGGCGGCGCGAGAGTACCTCGCGCGGAGAGTCCCCTTACTGAAAGACGCGCCGCTTCTCTCGAGCGAGGTCTGCCAGTACGAGAACACCTCCAGCGGCGACTTCCTGATCGACCGCCACCCGGGCTTCGAGAACGTCTGGCTCGCGGGCGGCGGCTCGGGGCACGGCTTCAAGC
>JBOGJK010000280.1:0-3841 GCA_050745345.1 Thermoanaerobaculia bacterium | reverse complement strand
TCCCTCTACTTCAACCGGGAGATCTCCTGGCTCGCTTTCAATCGCCGCGTGCTCGAGGAGGCGCTGGACACGAGCTGGCCGCTGCTCGAGCGGCTGAAGTTTCTCTCCATCGTCCACTCGAACCTGGACGAGTTCTTCATGATCCGCGTGTCGGGCTTGCACGAGCAACTCGAAGCGGCCGTCACGGAGCGCAGCGCCGACGGCCTCTCGCCGCACGAACAGCTCCGGACGATCGGGGAGGTGGTCCGAACGGACCTCGCGCTCGCTTCGGCGGCGCTCAAGGACGACCTGCTGCCGCGTCTTTCCGAGTGCGGGATCCGGGTCGTGAGCTGGACGGACATCGACGCCGAGCGGCGCAAGGAGCTGACCGCCTACTTCGAGGGCGTCGTGTTCCCGATCCTGACCCCGCTTGCCTTCGACCCGGCGCACCCCTTCCCCTTCGTCTCGAACCTCTCCCTGTCGCTTGCCGTCGAGCTGGCCGAGAAGGAAGAAGGGCGCGTCTTCTTCGCGCGCGTCAAAGTTCCCCCCTCGTTGCCTCGCTTCGTGCCGCTCCCGGGGAACACCCCGCGCTCCTGCGAGTTCCTTCTCCTCGAGGACCTGGTCGAGGCGCACCTGTCGCAACTCTTCCCCGGGATGAAGATCCGCGGGGCGTCCTCCTTTCGCGTCACGCGGGACGCCGACATCGAGATCCGCGAGGAGGAGGCCGGCGACCTGCTGCGCTCGGTCGCCGAAAACGTCCGCCGCCGCCGGTTCGGCGCGGCCATCCGCCTGGAAGTCGACGCGCGCTCACCCCAGACCGTCCGGGACCTGCTGCGGGCCCAGCTCGAGCTCGACGCGGAGGACGTCTACGAGAGCGCGGGGCCGTTGGCCGTCTCGGACTGTCTGGCCGTGCAACGCCTCGAGCGTCCGGACCTGAAGGACGCCCCGTTTCTGCCGGCGGCGGGCTCCCTCTTTGCCCGGCCGGGAGACTCTTTCGAGACGATCCGGCAGCGGGATGTCCTTCTGCACCTGCCCTACGACTCCTTCGACCCCGTCCTGGGGTTCCTGGAGGACGCGGCCGCGGATCCCGACGTGCTGGCGATCAAGATGACGCTCTATCGGACCGGATCGGATTCCCCGATCGTGGCCGCCCTGACGCGGGCGGCCGAGAACGGCAAGCAGGTCGCGGTCTTAGTCGAGCTCCAGGCCCGTTTCGACGAGGAGAAGAACATTCAGTGGGCGCGCTCGCTCGAACGGGCGGGTGTGCACGTGGCCTACGGGGTCGAGGGCTTGAAGACGCACGCCAAGATCGCCCTGGTCGTGCGCCGCGAGGGCGCTTCCATGCGCCGATACGTCCACATCGGCACGGGCAATTACAACGGCGTCACCTCGAAGATCTACACCGACCTCGGCCTCTTCACGGCGCGGGCGGACTTCGGGCACGACGCCTCGCAGCTCTTCAACTTCCTGACGGGTTTCTCCAAGCGCACCCGGTACAAGCGCCTGACCGTCGCCCCGTTCGGGCTGCACGAGAAGGTCCTCTCGCTCATCGACCGCGAGGCCCAAAAGGCGCGGGAAGGCAAGCCCGCCTCGATCGTCGCCAAGATGAACTCTCTGGTGGACCCGAGCGCCATCCGGGCGCTCTACCGCGCGTCGGAGGCCGGCGTCCCCGTCACGCTGGCCGTCCGCGGGATCTGCTGCCTGCGCCCGGGCGTGCCGGGAGTCTCCGACAACATCGCCGTATCGAGCGTCGTCGGCCGCTTTCTCGAGCACAGCCGCGCCTTTTCCTTCGGCGTCGGGGAGGAGGAGGAAATCTACATCTCGAGCGCCGACTGGATGCCCCGCAACTTCTTCCGGCGCGTGGAGCTGATGGCGCCGATCCTGGACGAGAAGGCGAAGGAGAAGGTCCGCCAGGAAGTCTTCGAGCCGCTCGAGAAGGACAACTCGCGCGCCCGGGACCTGCGCTCCGACGGCGTCTACGTGCGCCGGACTCCCTCCGCCGGGGAGACCCCCTTCGACGCCCAGCAGGGGCTCATCGACCGCCTGGCGCGCCGGGGGCTGCGGGCGGTCGGCCAGGAATCCGAAAAAAGTAAGGCGTAGACTGCTCGATTCCTAATTTCGTTCGGGACGGTCCGCGGCCGCCGGGGACGCATCCTCGGCCTCGAGCAGCACGCGCCGCCCGACGGGCGCAGGAGGCCGTCGGGGAGAGGGACTCCAGGCGCGCCGCGAGGGAGAACGCGTTCTACAGCTTGTTGAGCCCGTCCAGCCCCGCGACCTTGTAGGCCTCGGCGAGTGTCGGGTAGTTGAACGTCGTATCCCGGAAGTACTCGATCGTCGCGTCGAGCGCCAGCACCGCCTGCCCGATGTGGATGATCTCGGCGGCCCGCTCGCCGATCGCATGCACGCCGAGCAGCTTGAGCGTCTTCGGGTGGAAGAGGATCTTCAGCATCCCGACCTCGTCTCCCAGCATCTGGCCCTTGGCGAGCTCGGCGAACTTCGACAGTCCGACCTCGTAGGGGACCCTCGCCGTCGTCAGCTCCTCTTCGGTCTTCCCCACCATCGAGATCTCGGGGATCGTGTAGATGCCGTACGGGAGAATCGGGTTCCGGCCGTGGCCGGAGTTTCCGAACATGTGGCAGCTCGCCAGCCGCCCCTGCTCCATCGAGGTGGAGGCCAGCGATGGAAAGCCGATCACGTCGCCCGCGGCGTAGATGTGCGGCACGGCCGTCCGGAAGTGCTCGTCGACCGCGAGGCGCCCGCGCTCGTCGGCAGCGAGGCCCGCGGCCTCCAGGTTCAGGAGGTCGCCGTTGGCCTGCCGTCCCGCGCAGTACAGGAGGGCCTCGCCATGGACCTGCTTGCCACTCTCCAGATTCGCCGTGACGCGCCGCCGCTCGTCGAGCTCGACCGATACGACCTTCTCTCCGAGGCGGAAGGTCGCGCCGCGCTGCCGCATGAAGTAGCAGAGCGCCTCGATCATCTCCCGGTCCACGAAATCGAGGATGGTCGGGCGCGCCTCGATGATCGTTACCTTGATGTTCAGCGCCGTGACCATGGAGGCGTACTCGAGGCCGATGACGCCGGCGCCCACCACGATCAGGTCGCGCGGCAGGCGCTCCGCCTGGAGCAGCTGGTCCGAGTCGAGGATGCGCCGGCCGTCGAGCGGGATCTTCGGGCTCGCGGCGGGCCGGGTCCCGCAGGCGATCAGCACGTGCTCGCCGCGCAGCAGCGTCGTGCCGTCGGGAGTCTCGACCTCGAGGCTGTGCGGGTCGCAGAAGCGCGCGGTCCCGTGCACGGTCGTCACGCCGTTGCGCTTCAGCTGCGCCCGCACTACCTCCAGCTCCCGCGCCATGACCGTCTGGACGCGGAAGGAGAGGTCCGCGACCGAGATGTCCTCCTTGACGGCGTAGTCGCGGCCGTAGAACGCCCTCTGCCCGAAGCCCGAGAGATAGAGGATCGCCTCGCGCAGCGTCTTCGAAGGGATCGTGCCCGTGTGCAGGCACACACCGCCGATCATCTGCTTGCGGTCCACGACCGCGACCTTTTTCCCGAGCTTCGCGGCGGCGATGGCGCCCTTCTGGCCGGCCGGCCCGGAGCCGATCACGACCAGGTCGAAGGAATGCGGTTCCATGGCGCGCGCCCGTCGGCCGAGTCTATCGGAGCCCGCCCGCGGGTGTCCCGCCAAGCGCGAAAGCGCCGGGACGCTCCCCGCGACGCCTTCCGAGCGGCCTTTCCAACGGCGACGGCGCCGGCGACAGCCGCTCGGGTCTCGCAGAGACGCCCGGCCCGTCCGCTCGAGCGCCGCGCGACAGATCGCGAGCAGCCGGCTGACGGAAAGCGGTATGAAGTTTCGTCAGGGCGGGGG
>JBOGJK010000279.1:0-2373 GCA_050745345.1 Thermoanaerobaculia bacterium | reverse complement strand
GGAGAGGGCCGGGGTGAGGGTGTGACTCTTCAGCGAGAAAAGGCCCGCCAGTGCTCGGCGGGCCTTTTCATTTGTCCCACTCGATCGTCGCGATCCCGATCTTCGCCCGGAGCCACTCCGCGCGGTCGCGCAGGGCCCGCGGGTCGTTGAGCTCGTGGCCCGAGTCGTACCACCTCTCTTCCTTGGGCAGGCTCGCGGCGGCGAAGTACTGCCGCGCCGCCTTCTCCGAGATCCAGACGTCCTCGCGGGCCCCCTGCATCAGGATCGCGGAGGGCGCCGCGAGGCCGACCCAGCGCACCGGGTCGAGGGGCGACACCACCTCGACGAAGCGCGCGATCTGCTTCTTCGTGAAGGCCCGTGTCACCTGGTCGGAGAGCGCGTCACTCTTCGCCGCGCCCTGCTTCGAAAAATCCGTCACGCTCGGGAGTCCCGCCATCAGGACGAAGGCCTTCACCCGCCTCTCCACACCGGCCAGCACGCCGCCCCACGTGGCTCCATAGCTGTGGCCGACGTAGGCGAGCCGCTTCGGATCGATGTCCGGACGCGAGAGGAGGAGGTCCACACCGCGGCGCAAGTCGACGACCGTCTGGACGTAGAGGTCCCGGTCCACTTCCGGCTTCGTGATATGCCCCTCGCCCTCGCTCCTCCACGAATCCGGTCGGGCCCACGGCGCGTCGACCAGCAGGCCGACCGCGCCGGCCCGCGCGTAGAGCAGAGCCTCCGCCAGGAACTCCGTCCGGTCGCCGAAGCCCCAGTGCTGGAAGAGAACCGCCGCGAACGGCCCCCTCCCGCGCGGGACGACGAGAAAGGCCGTGACCCGGCCGCGGCGAGGGGAGGCAAAGGTGATGTCGTGGACCTCGGCGCCTTCGACGTCGCGCACCGCCGTCTCCCGCACGTCGAGCGGCCTGCCGCGCTCGTAGTCGAACGGGCCAGAGAGGCTCGCAAAGCCGGGCGCCGGCGCCGCGGGCGGAACCTGCGCCATGGCCGCGGCGGCGAGGTCGAGGAGAAGAGCGGCGATAAGGAATCGGCTGGTCATGGCTCACCCCCGGAGCGCAGAGTAAGCCCGGCGCCGCTCCTTTGTTACTGTTGCCGGCGCCGGGAGGGACGAGCATGAGAAAAGTGTCCGCCAGGGCGACCGCCGCGGGGCTGCTCGCCGCGGCGGCCGCGCTCCAGGCAGAAGGGCGCGCGATTCCCTTCTGGAGCAATGACGTTCCCGCCGCGATCCACGCGGAGATCGACGGCAACGCGACTCTGGAGACGGTGCGCGAGCTGTCCCGCTTCCACCGCGTGCACGGCTCTCCCGGCTTCTCGGCGGCGGCCGAGCACATGAAGAAGAAGCTTCTCGCGGCCGGGCTCTCCGACGCCACAGTCGAGCGCTTCCCGGCGGACGGCAGGACCCGCTACGCACACTTTCGCAGCTACTACGGCTGGAACCCCGTTTCGGCGACGCTCGAGGAAGTCTCGCCGCGGCCGGCACTCGTCGAGTCGTTCCCGGAGCTGCCCGTCGCGCTGGCCGACTACAGCCAGGATGCGGACGTCACGGCGGAGCTGGTGGATGTCGGCACTGGCACGGACCCGAAGGACTATGTCGGCAAGGAGATGAAGGGCAAGATCGTGCTCGCCGATGGGGAGCTTCCCGAGGTCCACCGCCTCGCGTGCGAGGAGCGCGGCGCCGCGGGCTTCCTCTCCGCCTACCCCAACCAGACCTCCGCCTGGTCGGGCGACGACCGCGACCTCGTTCGCTGGGGACATCTCTCGCCGTATCAGCTTCAGAACCGATTCGCCTTCATGCTCTCCAAGCGGCAGGCGGAGGCGTACCGGGCGCGCCTTTCGGCCGGCGAGAAGATCGTCCTGCGGGCGCGGGTCAAGGCGAAGATGGTCCCGGCCACGTATGACGTCGTCGCCGCCACGATTCCGGGGGCCGACTCCTCCGCGGGCGAAATCGTCCTGACCGCGCACCTGTGCCACCAGTCGGCCGGCGCCAACGACAACGCCTCCGGCAGCGCCGCGATCTTCGAGGTAGCGCGAGCCCTTCGGAGCGCAATCGGTAAGCGCACACTTACCAATCCGCGCCGCACGATCCGCTTCCTCTGGCTCCCCGAGATCGCGGGCTCGCAGGCATACCTCATCCGCCATCCCGAGGTGGCCAGGAGGCTCGTCGCCGGCGTCCACATGGACATGGTGGGCGGCCTCCTCTCGACGACGAAGGGCACCTTCCACCTCTCGCGCACGGCGGAGACGCTGCCGCACGTCGTCAACCCGATCGCGGCGTCCTTCTTCGGCGAGGTCCTCGCGGCCTCGCGGGCGTACGCCGAGGGCCGGCGCGACGGCGCCTACGCGGCCTTCGTGTGGCCGCCCGGCTCGCGCGAGCCC
>JBOGJK010000278.1:0-5655 GCA_050745345.1 Thermoanaerobaculia bacterium | reverse complement strand
AGTACGACCCGAACCGGACGGCACGGATCGCGCTGCTCTACTACGCCGACGGCGAGAAGCGCTACATCCTGGCGCCCGACGGCCTTCGCGTCGGCGCCGAGGTGCTCTCCGGGCCCGCGGCCGATATCCTGCCCGGAAACGCCCTGCCGCTGCGCGGCATCCCGCTCGGCACGACGATCCACAACCTGGAGTTGAAGCGCGGGCGCGGGGGCCAGCTCGTGCGGTCGGCGGGCGCCTCGGCGCAGCTGATGGCCAAGGAAGGGGAGTACGCGCAGGTGCGACTGCCCTCCGGAGAGGTCCGCCAGATCCACATCGAGTGCTACGCCACCATCGGGCAGGTCGGCAACCTCGAGCACGAAAACGTCTCGATCGGCAAGGCGGGCCGAAACCGGTGGATGGGCTGGCGGCCCCACAACCGCGGCGTGGCGATGAACCCGGTGGACCACCCGATGGGGGGCGGCGAAGGCAAGACCTCCGGCGGCCGGCACCCGGCCTCGCCGTGGGGATGGAAGACGAAGGGATTGAAGACTCGCAGCAACAAGCGGACCGACGGCTTCATCATCCGCCGGCGCCGCTCCAAGGCGTAAGGGGACCAGCCGATGACGCGTTCGATCAAGAAGGGAGCGTTCGTGGACGGCCACCTCGCGAAGAAGGTGGCCGCGTTGAACGACTCCCGCGAGAAGAAGGTGGTCAAGACGTGGTCGCGGCGCTCCACGATCATCCCCGACATGGTGGGGCACACGATCGCGGTGCACAACGGCCGCAAGTTCATCCCCGTCTACATCGCCGAGAACATGGTCGGCCACAAGCTGGGCGAGTTCGCTCCCACGCGGATCTTCAAGGGGCACAGCGGCAAGAAGGCGGCGGAGGCGGGAGCGGCGGTGGCGCCGGCGGCGGGCCGTCCCGCGGGCGCCCCGGGTGCGCCGCCCGCTGCGGCACCGGCGACGCCGGCCAAGGGGTGATGCCATGGTGAAGGCGACGGCAACGCTCCGCTACATGAAGGGCTCGGCGCAAAAGGTGCGTCTGGTGGCCGACCTGGTCCGCGGCAAGTCGGTCAACGACGCCGTGGCGATCCTGCGGCACGCGCGCAAGGTCGCGGCGCGGGACCTGCTGAAGACCCTGAAGTCCGCCGTGGCCAACGCCGAGCAGAAGCAGGCGCACCTGGACGTGGACGAGCTCGTGGTGCGCCGGATCACGGTGGACAAGGGGCCGCAGGAGAAGCGGGTCCGGCCGGCTCCGATGGGGCGGGCCTACCGCGTGCTGCACCGCAAGAGCCACGTGACAATCGAAGTCTCGGACGAGGCATAAGAGGTCGCAAGATGGGACAGAAAGTCCACCCCTACGGTTTCCGGCTCGGGTTCAACCGCACCTGGCACTCGCGCTGGTTCGCGACGAAGGAGTACGCGAACCTGCTGTACGACGATTTGACGCTGCGGCGCGAGCTGAAGGCGCGGCTCTCCCACGCCGGCGTGTCGGAGATCGAGTTCGAGCGGTTCGCCAATCGCCTGAAGGTCAACATCCAGACCTCGCGCCCGGGCATCATCATCGGCAAGCGCGGCGCGGAGGTGGACAAGCTGCGCGACGAGCTGCAGAAGCGAACCAAGTCCGAGGTGCACATCAACATCATCGAGATCCAGCGCCCGGAGACCGACGCGCAGCTGGTGGCCGAATCGATCGCCCTGCAGCTGGAGCGCCGGGTCGCCTTCCGGCGCGCCATGAAGAAGGGGATCGAGTCGGCGATGCGGTTCGGCGCCCAGGGGGTCAAGATCCGCTGCGCCGGCCGGTTGAACGGCGCGGAGATCGCCCGCGCCGAGTGGTACCAGGAGGGAAGGCTGCCGTTGCACACCCTCAAGGCGGACATCGATTACGGGTTTGCCGAGTCGAACACCACCTACGGAAAGATCGGCGTCAAGGCGTGGATCTACCGGGGCGAGCAGCACAAGGCGAAGAATCGGCGGAAGACCGCGTGAACCGGGAACCGGGAACCGTGAACCGTGAACCGAGGAATGAGGGCGTAAACCGTGAACCGTGAACCGAGTGGCGACGAGAGACAGTGAGCGGAACGAGGCGAGAACGATGACTGGAGGACCGGTTTCCGGTTCCCGGTTTACGGTTCACGCGCGAGCGAAGCGAGCGAAATCATGTTGATGCCTTCGAAGGTCAAGTACCGCAAGCAGCAGCGCGGAAGGATGCGGGGCAAGGCCCACCGCGGCTCGACCCTCGCCTTCGGCGACGTCGGACTGCAGATTCTGGAGCCCGGCTGGATCACCGCGCGCCAGATCGAGGCGGCCCGCATCGCGATGACCCGCGCGGCCAAGCGCGGCGGCAAGATCTGGGTCCGGATCTTCCCCGACAAGCCGTACACGAAGAAGCCGGCCGAGACGCGCATGGGCAAGGGGAAGGGCGCGCCCGAAGGCTGGGTGGCCGTGGTCAAGCCCGGGCGGATCCTCTACGAGATGGAGGGCGTCGATCTGGCGACCGCGCGGGAGGCGCTGGGCCTGGCGGCCGACAAGATCGGCCTGCGGACCCGGTTCGTCACACGGGAGTCGGAGATGGAGATCCGATGAAGAAGAAAGAGCGGGAGGCCCTGGCCCAGCAGGGGCTGGCGGACCTTCTCGAGGCCGAAAAGCAGCTGAAGGAGTCGGCCTGGAAGCTGCGGCTCCAGAAGTCGACCGGCCAGCTCGAGAACCCGACCAAGTTGAGGGTCGTCCGGCGCGACATCGCGCGGGTGAAGACGTACCAGCGGGCGGCGGAGCTCGCGGAGAAGAAGTGATGGAAGCGAAAGCGACGGCCCCGCGCCCGCGCGCCACCAAGGTGGGGCGGGTGGTGTCCGACAAGATGTCCAAGACGATCGTCGTGGAGGTCGAGCGGCGTCTCCAGGAGGCGCGTTACCGGCGCACGATCCGGCGCACGAGCCGCTTCCTCGCGCACGACGAGGAGGGGAAGGCCCACCTCGGAGACCGCGTCTGCATCGAGGAGACCCGGCCCCTGTCCAAATTGAAGAGATGGCGGTTGAGGGAAGTCCTCGCAAAGGCGGAAGCATGATGCGCGGCGCGCGTCGGGAACCGTCAACCGTGAACCGTGAACCGAAAGGTCGCGGCGTTTCCGTTCACGGTTCCCGGTTCACGGTTTACGGGGTCGCTCGATGATCCAGATGGGCACGATCCTCGAGGTGGCCGACAACTCCGGCGCGCGGCGGATCGCCTGCATCCGGATGCGGGGCGGCGCGGCGGGGCGGTACGCGGGGCTGGGCGACGTGATCACCGCGTCCGTCAAGGAAGCGGCGCCCGACTCCCCCTTCGTCGAGAAGCACGGCAAGCGCGTCGTGCGCGCCGTCATCGTCCGCACGCGGCGCAACCACCGGCGGCGGGACGGCTCCTACATCCGCTTCGACGACAACGCGGCGGTCCTGATCTCGAACGAAGGCGAGCCCGTCGGGACGCGCGTGTTCGGGCCGGTGGCGCGGGAGCTGCGCGAGAAGAAGTTCATGAAGATCATTTCGCTGGCGCCGGAAGTGCTGTGATGAAGAAGCCGAGGCTCAAGAAGAACGACCTCGTCGTCGTGATCGCGGGCAAAGACCGCGGGCGGCAGGGGAAGATCCTGCGGATCCTGCCGGCCAAGAGGCGCGTCATCGTGGAGCGCGTGAACCTGATCAAGCGCCACACGCGGCCGAACCCGTCGAAGAACATCGCGGGAGGCATCTCCGAGAAGGAGGCCCCGATCGCGATCTCCAACGTCATGCTGGTGGACCCGGACAAGAACGCCCCCACGCGCATCGGCCGCCGCCTCGACGCGGAGGGGCACCTCGAGAGGTTCGCGAAGAAGAGCGGCGCGGCGCTGGCGTGAGGCGCCAAGAGAAGGACCCAGGAGTAGAGACTTGGCAGCGAGACTGAAGGAACGGTACGTCAAGGAGGTGGCGCCGGCCCTGAAAAAGGAGCTCGGCATCGCCAACTCCATGGCGGTGCCCCGGCTGGACAAGATCGTCCTGAACATGGGGCTGGGCGAGGCGGTCGCGAACCCGAAGATCCTGGAGGGAGCCGTCGAGGAGCTCTCCGTGATCGCCGGGCAGCGCGCCGTGGTGACGAAGGCCAAGAAGGCGATCGCGACGTACAAGTTGCGGGCCGGCATGCCGATCGGCGCGCGGGTGACGCTGCGGGGCGAGCGGATGTGGGAGTTTTTGGACCGGCTGATCAACATCGCGTTGCCGCGGGTCCGGGACTTCCGGGGCGTGTCCACGAAGGCCTTCGACGGGCGCGGCAACTACACGCTCGGGATCCGGGACCACTTCGTGTTTCCGGAGATCGACTACGCGAAGACCGACAAGTCGAAGGGCCTGAACGTGACGATCGTGACCAACGCCGGGCAGGACGACCGGGCGCGGGCGCTGCTCGCCGGGCTCGGAATGCCCTTCGGCAAGTAGAGGAACCATGGCCACCAGAGCAATGCGCGTCAAGGCGGAGAAGAAGCCGAAGTTCATGACGCGGACCGTGCGCCGCTGCCGCGTGTGCGGCCGGCCGCGCAGCGTGCTGCGCCGCTTCGGCCTCTGCCGCATCTGTTTTCGCCAGAACGCGTCGGCGGGCTACATCCCCGGCGTGCTGAAGGCTTCCTGGTAGGGTGACGATGAACGCCAACGATCCGATCAGCGACCTGTTGAACCGCCTGCGCAACGCGATGCGGGCCGGACACGACCGCGTGGACGTCGCCGCCTCACGGCTCAAGGAGGACCTGCTCCAGGTGATGGCCGAGGAGGGGTACATCGCCTCCTACCGGCGCCTCGAGGAGAACGGGCGTCCGCTCCTGCGCGTGGGCCTGAAGTACGACGCGGAGGGCGAGCCCGTGGTCGAGGGGCTCGAGCGCGTCTCGCGCCCCGGCCGGCGCGTCTACGCCGCCGCCAAGGAGATCCCGGAAGTCCTGGGGGGGCTCGGAACCTCGATCGTCTCGACCTCCCGGGGAATCCGCTCCGGCCGCCAGGCCCGGGAGGAGCGCCTGGGCGGCGAGATCCTCTGCAACATCTGGTAGGAGCCGACGTGTCACGCATTGGAAGAATGCCGATCGCGATCCCCAAGGGGGTCGAAGTGCGCACGGACCGGGAGTTCGTGCGGGTCAAGGGGCCCAAGGGGGACCTCGCCTCCCGCATCCCGGCGGGGCTGACGGTCCGGATCGAGAAGGACGAGGTGCGCATCGCGCGATCGAGCGACGAGCCGCGCCAGCGCGCCGCGCACGGCCTGCTGCGGAGCCTGGTCGCCAACTCGGTCGACGGAGTCACGAAGGGCTTCACGAAGGAGCTCGAGATCGTGGGGGTGGGCTACAAGGCGGAAGTCAAGGGGAAGGCGATCGTCTTCTCGCTCGCTTCGGTGATGCTCTATATTCAATTCGCCATAAAAGGGTAGGAGGGGAAAGCGATGACTATAGGGAGAAGCCCCGACGGCAAACGGATTCGCAGATTAGGCTGGCTCCATCCAGTGATTGCTCTTTCCTTGCTAATCGCTGTCCTAGGGGTGCTGGCATGGGGGGCCCGTGCGACTGCCGCCTCAACGGCGACATACTCCATAACGACTGACCATAGACTCGTATCTATGGAGGACCTGGTTAACGTCACCCTACTCAGCGCCTCTGGCGACTTCGACGACATCTTCGGCATCAGCAGTCCTATAG